>JAEUHO010000434.1 GCA_016795345.1 Planctomycetia bacterium
GCCACCTCGCGTTCGGCGCGACGGTCCCCCGCGCGCGCGGGGGGCGCGGCGACGGCGAGCAGGAGGACGGCGAGGGGGACGACGCGCACGGCCCCCGCAGCCTACATCGGCGACCGGCCGGGCCTCGCGTCCCCGCGCGGCGTCAGCGGAGGCGCTTGGCGAGGTCCTTCACGAGGTAGCGCGGCCCGGTCAGGGCCGCGAGGTCGCCCTCGAACGCGACCCGCACGTCCCACCATCCCCCGCGATGCGCCGGCGACGTCGGGACGATGCGTGCCTCCGCGGGCACGGTCGGGGTGCTGCCGGCCGGCGGGTCGAGCAGGAGTTTGGACCGCCGGGCCTCGGCGTCGAGGCGGGCGAGGAAGTCACGCCGGTCCGCGGCGGCGACGTACTCGCTCGCGACGCTCCGGAACTCGCGGGCCACGTGCAGGCTGACGACGACGCCGCCGACGCCGCAGATCCCCGCGTAGACGTAGGTCATCGGCGCGGTGGCCCGGGCGAGGAGCAGCCCCAGCACGACGTACATCACCACGCCGAACAGCACGCCGGACACGGCGAACCCCACGATCGACGGCCGCCCAGCGAGGGCTCGGCCCGCGCGCGGCGCGCGCGCCGCATCGGCTGTGTCCGTCGCCCGTGCGTCCATCGAGGGTCCCCGTCCGGCCGCGCCTCCGGGATCGGACCGCGGCCCCCCCCACTGTACCCGCGCGGCGTCAGCGCAGGTTCCAGGTCAGTCGCCGCACGAAGTAGCGGGGCCCCGTCAGCACCGCGAGGTCTCCGTCGAACGTGACGTGCACCACCCACCACGGCCCTCGCGCCGCGGCCGGTGCCAGGACCACGCGCGCCACCGAGGGCACCGTCGGGGTGCTCCCGGCCGGCGGATCGAGACGGTGCCCGAACCACCGGGCTTCGGCGTCGAGCCGGCCAAGGAAGTCACGCCGATCTGCGGCGGCAAGGTAGCCCGTGGCCAGGCCGCGGAACTCGCGGGCCAGGAGCACGGCGAGGGCGACACCGCACGCGCCGATGAACCCCGCAAAGAGGTAGACCGCCGAGGAGGCGGGCGCCCAGACGGTCATCAGCATGAAGCACATCGGCGCGCCCATGAGCACCGCGGCAGCGAAGAACCAGGCGATCGACGGCCGCCCGGCGAGGTCCCGGCCCGCGCGCGGCGCGGGCGTCGCACCGATCGTGTCCATCGCCTGAGCGTCCATCGAGGCTCCCCGTCCGGCCGCGCCTCCGGGATCGGACCGCGGCCCCCCCACTCTACCCGCGCGCTCGCGGTCGCGACACGGCGGCGGCCGGGCCTCGCGTCCCCGGGATCGGGTCGCGACCCCGGATTCAGCGCTGCGCGGGCCGGCGCTCCTTCGCCCACGTCGTGACGAGCTCGTACCGCCAGGGCAAGCCGTGGCGCGCGTGGAGTTCCTTGAGGCGGCGGTACCACCGCTCGTGCACCTCGGCCGGGTCCCCGTTGCGGTACGTGCCGCAGAAGAACGTGCGGCAGCCGAGGAACCGCGCCTCGCGCGCGTGGCAGAGGCGGTCGGGCCCCCACGCCGGGCACGCCTTCGGGTCCTGGTTCGCGCGCCGCGGCGGCGAGCGGCGGAAGAAGTGCTCCGCCTCGAGCGTGCTCACGTAGAGCCGCCGGCCGAACCGCTCGAAGTCGCAGCAGTCGCCGCTGCCCTGGCAGAGGAACTTGTAGCGCGGCAGCTCCGCGTCGAGCGCCGCGTACAACGCCTCGAGGTCGGCCAGCGCCGCCGTCCACGTCGCCTCCGGCACCGCCTCGACCTCGGCCCGCGGGTCCGGCGCGGGCGCACCCGTCGCGCGCGCGCGCGCCGCGGCTTGCTTCGCGAGCAGCGGCTCCGGGACGCCGCCCTTCAGCACGTCGATGTCCGGCACGTCGTAGACATCGCCGTGGTTCATCCCCGGGCACTTCTCGGCGGTCTCGGCCCACGTCCGCGGGCTCTCGAGGACGCCCTCCCAGAACGGGAACGTCGAGCACTGCGTCGGCTTCGCGCCGTACACCGTGCACTTGCCGTCCTCGAGCATCACGCAGTCGCCGTTGTGCCGCTCCTTGAGCGACAGCCGGTCGCCGACCTTCCGCACGAACTTCGCCGTGAACGCCTCGACGGTCATGCCGCGCGCGGCCGCCATCCGCACGACGTCGTCGGTCCGCACCCACACGTAGCCCGGCTCGCCGGTGCAGCACTGGCCGCACGCCGTGCAGCGGAACTTCAGCCCGTTCGCGTACCAGGGCCTCTCGGGGGGCAGGAGCGGCATGGCCGGGATCCTACGCAGCCCCGCCGTCGGCGCCCCTCGACGTCATGGCCGCGTCCACGCCGCCGGCCAGTCGTCGAAGGTCCCCACCGCCGCGCCGTCCACCTCGAGCGCGTACAGCGGCTCCGCCGGGAAGTCGCCGAGCGCCAGCCGCCAGCACGCTCCCGCGACGTCGGCCGCGTACGGACGCTCGACGTCGGCGACCCGCCGCCACGTCACGGGCGTCGCGAGCGCGGCGGCGAGCGCCGCGTCGGGCGCGCCGCGCAACGCCGCGGCCTCCGGGGCGGCGGCCCCCTCCGGGACCGCGAGGCCCGGCCCGCCGCGCGGGTCCGCGATGGCGTCCCGCAGGCCCCGGACCGCCGCCCGCAGCCCGACCCACCGGGCCTTCGCGTCGGCGTGACCGAGGTGACGGTGCGCGGCGCACGCGCAGCGCTCGTCGAGCGGCGCCGGGCAGGCCGCGATCGCGTCGTCGAGCGCGTCGAGGTCGTCGGCCGGCAGCGTGACGAGGGACCGCTGCGTCGCGTCGGCGTCGAGCGCGCCGCGGCGGGAGGCCTCGACGACGAACGCGCCGTCGGCCCCGCACGCCGTGCAGACGACGACGCCGACGGCGATCTCGTCCGAACGCGCGTCCGACGGCAGCACGAGCCGCCGCACGGCCCGCAGGGCGTCCTCCGTCGCGCAGCGGGGGCAGGGGTCGAGCACCCCGAGAGGGTACGCCGCGGAGCGGTCGGGGCCACGTCGCACGGGCGCGGCCGCTCCTCGCGGCGCGGCCTCGGAGCGGGACGCGCGTCGGAGGCCGGCGGGCCTCGCGTCCCGGGAGGGGGAAGCGGTCACCAGTGCGAGCGGCGGCGGATCTCGCCCGACGAACGCGGACGCTTCGGGTCGATGGGCTTCTTCGTCGTCGGGACGGCCGGGCCGCCGGGATCGTCGGGGCGCTCGCGGCGGTCCGGGCGCGCGGGTCGGTCCTTCCCCTCGGGGCCCCTTCCCTCGGGGCGACCCGCGGGCGACGGCGCCGGACGACCGCCGTCGCGCGGACGCACGTCGCCGGAGATCGGGCGGACGACCGGCCGGGACACGGGGACCACCGGGCTCTTCGGCGACGAGACGCGCGCGGGCGGCGCCTCGGGCGGCGGCACGGGCAGCACGATCGGCGGCGGGCCGCCGGGCGGCAGGAACCGCGCGAGGTCCTTCTCGACCTCGCGGCAGTCCGCGTACCGGAACTCGCGCTCCTTCGACATCATCTTCGTGATGGCGTAGTGGACCTCGGGCGCGATGCGGCGGTTCTTCACCTTCGTCGCGTCGAGGCCGCTCAGGATGTGCTTCGCCATCACCTCGTAGCTGGTCTCGCCGTGGAAGGGCACGTCGCCGACCACCATGTGGTAGAGCGTGACGCCGAGGCTGTAGATGTCGGTGCGGACGTCGAGGTCGCCGCGGCCGCGGGCCTGCTCGGGCGAGATGTACTCGACGGTGCCCACCGTGACGGTGTCGTCGGCGGGCGACGCCGGGGCGTCGGCGTCCATGCGGCGGACGAGGCCGAGGTCGATGAGCCGGGCGCGGCCGGAGCCGTCGATCATCACGTTGCCGGGCTTGATGTCGCGGTGGAGCAGCTGCTGCTCGTGGAGGTAGGCGAGCGCGCGCGCCATCTGGACGGTGATCCAGAGCGCGGTCGTGCCGTCGAGGACGCCGCCCTTCTCGATCATCTCGAGGACCGTCGGGCCCGCGATCCAGTCCATGGAGAAGAAGTGGAGGCCGCCCTCGGTGCCGATCTCGTAGCCGGTGACGACGTTCTCGTGCTCGAGCCGCACGAGCAGCTCGGCCTCCTGGTAGAAGCGCGCGAGCAGCTCCGGGCGGAGCGACTGCACGGCGTCGAAGACCTTCACCGCCACCTGCGCGCCGTTCGGCAGGTAGGTGCCGCCGTAGACCACGCTCGAGCCGCCCTCGCCGAGCACGCGGGTGAGCCGGTAGTGCTTGAACGGCTGCGTGGCCATCGGGTCGCCGGCCGCCAGCGTCGCGAGCGCGGTCTTGGGCAGGTAGCCCTTCGCGACGAGGATGCGGTCGAGGGGGAACGACTTCCCGCCCTCGAGCAGCTCGGCCTGGGCCGCGAACGCGTCCCGCAGCTGGTCCTCCTTGAGGACCGAGGCCCCGAGCAGCTTCTTCGCCAGCTCGAGGTCTGCGCGGGTGGCCATCGCCTTACCTTATCGCCTTCCCCCCCCGGGGGACCGTAGGGGTTCGTACGCGGACGGGCCGCCCGAGGCGCGCGCCGGGGGACGTCCCCGAGGCGCACCGGGGGCGGCACCCCGACGTCGAGGGGGTCCAGCCTACAGACGGCGGAACGAGGAGAGAAGCGCCTCGACCGCCGGGGTCACGTCTCGGACCGCGGGCTCGGGGCACGCGACGAGCACGGTGATCCGCCCCCGACCCCGGTCCGCGCACAGGACCCAGGTCCACAACGTCTCGCGACGGACCGTCCCGACGACGCGCATGCGCCAGAGGCCTTCGCCCCCGTCCGCGCGCGGCGTCTCGACCCGCAGGTCGCGCGCGACCCGCCGCAGCCGCGCGAGCAGCGCCTTCTCGGCCGCCGCCGGGTCGCCGACCGCGCCGGCGGGGTCCCACTCGATCCGCACGTCGGTCGCGTCGAGTCGGCTCGCGATCCGCGCGACGACCCGGGCGCCGACGTCGTCGGCCTGGGCCGCGAGCGGCTCCGCGACCCATCCGGGGCCCGGCAGCGTCAGCTCGATGCCCACGTCGGCGAGGGTGAGGACGCGGGGGCCCTCGTCCTTCGCGACCTTCGGCAGCGCGGTCGGTCGCAGCAGCTCGCGCGGGTCCATGGGCGCGACGGGCGCGGGCATCGCCGCCTCCGCCTGGGCGCGCGTCGCGGGCACGGCGACGACGCCGGGCGCGACGTCCTCGACGGAGCACCGCGGCGGGTCGCCCGGCGACCACCGCGACTCGAGCCCGCGGTCGCCGTCCTCGAGCCGCAGCACGTCGACGCGGACCGACGACGCGCCGGCGTCGAGCGTCGTGAACCCGGCGCGGACCGTCCGCAGCTCGCCCCGCGCGGGGTCGATCAGCGGCACTTCGACGAGGCCGGCGGTGCGCGGCGTCGCGCGGACGAGGGCCTCGCGCAGCGCCAGAGGGCTGCGCGCGCCCGCCGGGCCCTTGAGCTCGAGGGTCCGCTGCCGCGTGCCCTCGCGCACCGTCGCGTTCCACACGCCGTCCACGACCGGCCCGGCGCGGAACACGTCGTAGCCGGGCGCGCCGCCGTTGCCGGCGCCCTCGCCGCGCTCGCCATAGTGCAGGTGCACCGGCCGGAAGTCGTCGGTCGTCTCCTCGATGCGCTCGACGCGCACGCCCGGCAGCCGGTCCGAGCCGAGGAACGTGAGCTGCTCCTCGAACCGCCAGCCCTTGCGGTCGGCGCGGTCGCTCGGCAGCAGCAGCAGGTGCCGCACGCCGACCGTCCGCTCCGCCGCCTTCAGGAGGTACCACTCGTCGCGCACGGCCTGCCCCGCGGGCGCGGCGGCCGGCGCGTCGGGCAACCCGCGCTCGATCGTCGCGACCTGCGCCCGGGCGACGGTCATCCGCGTGCGTCCGCCGGAGAGCTCGATCACGACGGAATCGGCCGTCTCCCCCACCACGCGCCCCTCGAGCCGCGTCCCGGAGACGAGCACGACGGCGTCCCCGGCGAGCGCCGGCGAGGGCCGCGCGGCGGCGCCGAGCGCGAGGACCAGGGCGAACCCGGCCACGGCCCCCCGCCGGCGCGACGCCGGGTCCCCGGCCCGCGCGCCGGCTCGATACGGGCCCGTGACGACGACCTTCCGCATGGGGCGATGCTACCCCCCCGCGCACGGGGCCGTAGACTTCCCCCCTCGGTCCCCGGAGCCCCTGACATGCGCCTTTCTCTCCTCGCCGCCGCCCTCGGCCTCCTCGCCGCCCTCGCCGCCTGCGACATGAGCCCGACGACGACCCCGACGAAGAAGAAGCCCGGCGCGACCCCCGGGGCGCCGGAGTGGACCGTCACCCACATCCTCATCGCGACGAGCGACTCGCCGGCCCCGCAGCACGAGGGGAAGGTCCTGCGCTCGAAGCCCGTGGGCAAGCAGGTCGCCGAGTCGCTGATCTCGCAGATCCAGGGCGGCCGTTCCTTCGACGAGCTGGTCGTGAAGTTCACGGGCGACACCGACCCGTCCGGCAAGCCGAACACCAACAACGGCAAGCCCGGCTCGTACACGTTCGGGCCCGGCGCCATGGTGCCCGCCTTCGAGAAGGCCGCGAAGGAGCTCGCGGTCGGCCAGGTGACGCCGGTCCCCGTCGAGACGCCGTTCGGCTACCACATCATCCGCCGCGACAAGTGAGCCGCCGCCCGCGATGACCCGCGTCCCCGCCGCCCTCCTCGCGCTGCTCGCGCTCGCCGGCTGCGGGGACGGCGACGGGCCGTCCGGGGCGCGACCCCCTGCCCCGGGACCGCGAGGCCCGGCCGCCCGCAAGGACGTCGCGACGTTCTCGCAGATCATGTTCGTGTACCGCGGCGCGAACGGGCAGACCTTCAAGCGCACGCGGCCCGAGGCGCTCGCGCTCGCGCAGGACATGCTCCGCCGGCTCGCGGCGGGCGAGCCCATGGCGGTCCTGATCCGCACCTACACCGACGACCTCGGCGTGGACGGCAAGCCCTTCAACAGCGGCTCCTACACGATCGCGCGCACGCAGGCCCAGGTGATGGCCTCCGTCCGCGAGGCGGTCTTCGCGCTGCAGCCGGGCGAGCTCCGCACGGAGCCCCTCGACACCGGCATGGCCTTCCTCGTCATCCGCCGCGACGAGTGACGTCCGCGGGCGACGCGACCGACGCGGTCGACGCGATCGACGGGCCGCGCCCGGCGTCCGTCACGCGGTCGGGGCCACCACCGTGCGCTTGTCGCCGTTGCGGCGCGTGAAGCCGCGGTCGTCAAGGGCCTCGAGCAGCGGGATGATGAACTTGCGCGTCGTGCCGAGCGCCTCGCGCGCCTCGGACGCCGTGAAGCCGCCCTTCGCCTTCGCGAGCGCGGTCAGGGTGCGCTTGGCCTCCTCCACCCACCCGGCGTGGAACCAGAGGGCCTGCGCCCGCACGACCTCCTTGCGCGTCTCGAGCACCGTCAGCACCTTCCGCGTCACCGGCGCGGGCCAGCCGAGGATGCCGCAGAGCTCGCCCTCCTCGGGCGGCATCCCCTTCCCGCGCAGGAGCTCCGCCAGCACGCGGTCGGCGCGCTCGCGGTCGGCCGCGGGCATCTCCGCGGCGTGCCCCTTCCACGCGACCGCGCCCTCGGGGCTGCGGCGGAGGTCGCCCGTGCGGCCGAGCTCCTCGAGGACGGCCTCGAGCGCGTGGCCGTCGCAGCGGCCGACCGCGGTGCGGACCGCGGAGAGCGGCAGGAACGGCACGCCGGGGTCCTTCTTGTGCAGCCCGATCACCGCGTCCACGACGCGCTTGCGGAGCGCCTGGTAGCCGTCGCGCGCGAACAGCCGCCCGCGGCCCGCCCGCACGACGGTCCCCGCGGCGACGAGCGCGTCCGCGATCGGGCCCAGGGCCTCGACGCGCAGCGCGTTGCCCAGCGCCAGCGCCGCGAGGTCCGCGCCGCGCTCGCCGGCGGCCGCGAGGCTCGCGGCCACCAGCACCGACGGGTCGTCGAGCCGCTCGGCCCGCGCGAGGATCGACGCGGCGATCCCCTCGCGCCGGCGCGGCAGCCGCTGCTCGAGCCGCTCGACGACGACGCCGCCGCCCAGCGTCTCGGTCGCGTTCTCGGCGCGCAGCACGAACCGGTCGCCCGGCGCGACGAGGAACGGCTCGCGGCCCTCGAGCTCGACCGCGGCGACCGTGCCCGGCGCGATGCTCTCGCCGAGCAGGCAGTGCAGCCGCGCGGGCACGTCGTCGGCGCCGACGTGGACCCGGACCGCCATCCCGTGCTTCAGCGCGTGGTCCACGCGCCGCAGCACGCGCAGGCGCGCGGCGAGGCGCGGGCACGGGCCGAAGGTGCCCGCGGCCGCGACGACCATGCCGCGCTTGACCGCCTCGACCTGCACGTCGGCGAGCGCGAGCGCGGTGCGGTGGCCCGCGCGCGCCGCCTTCGCGTCGCGGTGGTGGACCTGGATGCCCCGGACGCGGCTCGCGAGCCGCGTCGGGAAGACCTCGACCGCGTCGCCGTCGGCGATCCGGCCCGCGAGCGGGATCCCGGTCACGACGGTGCCGCGCCCCGGCGCGACGAACGCGCGCAGGATCGGCATGCGGAACGCGCGGGCGTCCTCCGCGCGGTCGTCGAGCGGCGGGATCGCGTCGCTGATGGCCTGCTTGAGCGCGTCGATCCCCTCGCCGGTCGCGGACGACACGCGCAGCATCGGCGCGCCCTCGAGCGTCGTGCCCGCGAGCATCGCGCGGATCTCGGCCTCGACCATCTCCACGTGCGCGGGCTCGACGAGGTCGATCTTCGTCACGACGACGAGTGCGCGGCGCACCCCGAGCAGGTCGAGGATGTCGACGTGCTCGCGCGTCTGCAGCATGGGCCCGTCGTCGGCCGCGACGACGAGCAGCGCGAGGTCGATCGACGTCGCGCCCGCGACCATCGTGCGGACGAGCCGCTCGTGGCCCGGGACGTCGAGCAGCCCCACCTCGGTGCCGTCCTTCAGCTTGAACTCGGCGTACCCGACGTCGAGCGTCATCCCGCGCTCCTGCTCCTCGGGGAGCCGGTCGGTGCGGATGCCGGTCAGGCGTTCGACGAGGGTGGTCTTCCCGTGGTCGATGTGGCCGGCGGTGCCGACGATGACGCGACGGACGGCGGGGGCGACGGCGGGCACGCGGGGATCTCGGGGGTCGGGAGCTTCGGGCACGGGGCGAGCGACGCCACGCGACGCGCGCGGCGGGCCCGCGATTGTGACGGAGGGAGCGGCGGACCGCCACGCGGCGCCGACGGCTGGCCCGGGACCGCGAGGCCCGCCGGCCCGCGAGCCGCCGGGCCTCGCGGTCCCGAACGCGGGCTGCGCGAAGCGCGATGCTCGGCCCCATGGGCGCAGCGGCGCGCGGGCCGCCATTCGACGGCGAGCGGGCCTCGCGGTCCCGAGAGAGGGGTGGGTCCCCCGGCGGGATCGGGCGTCGTCCCAGGGGACTAGCATCGTCGGCGCGTGACCTCCTCCGCCCCGACCGTTCCGCCGCGCTACGCCGTGCCTCCCGTGGCGGAGGACGAGGTCGCGGCGCTCGCGGGGCGGCTCGTGGTCGCGCCGCTGGTCGCGCGGATCCTGTGGCTGCGCGGGCACCGGGACCCGGCGGCGGCTGCGGCGTTCCTGTCGCCGAAGCTGTCGCAGCTGGTGTCGCCATTCGAGCTGCCGGACATGGACGTGGCGTCGGAGCG
>JAEUHO010000603.1 GCA_016795345.1 Planctomycetia bacterium
CTCGAGCGCGTCGAGCGCGCGCCCGAACGTCTCGGGCTGCCACGGCGCGCTGACGTGCGCCTTCGACGCGCCCGCGAGCCGCAGGGCCGCGTCGCACCGCCCGAGCAGGAGGCACGCCTGCGCGGCGTCGTAGTGGCTCCACGGCGCGTCCTCGGGCGGGCCGCCGCCGTCGAGCCCGGCCTGCGCGCCGCGGATCGTCAGCACCTCCTCGAGCCGCGCGCGCTCGAGCGGGTCGAGCGTGGTGTGCCCCGCGTGCGCGGCGCGCAGCACCGCCACCGGCAGCACGAGGTTCAGGTGGCCCTCGGACGCCGACAACGCGCGCTCGAGCAGCCCCAGGGCGTCGGCGCCCTCGCCCCGGCGGCTCTGGAGGACCCCGAGGCTCACGAGCGCGCGGTAGTCCGACGAGATCGTGACCGCGCGGCGCAGCGCGGCCTCCGCGCCGTCGTCGCCCTCGCGGTCGAGCACGATGCCCAGCTCGCGCCACGCGGGCGCGCGCCCGGGCTCGAGCGCGACGACCCGCTCGAGGGCCGCGCGGGCCTCGGCCCAGCGCCCGGCCTCGCGCAGGAGCACGCCGCGTCGCAGCAGCAGGTCGGCCGCCTCGGGCTCCTCCGCCACCGCCGGGGCCAACGCGTCGATCGCGCCGTTCAGGTCGTCGGCGAACAGCCGGCGGACCGCCGTCCGCAGCGCCGCCGCGACGCCCGACGCCTCGCGACGCCGGCGCTGGGCGAGCCGCGGGCGCGGCGCGACGCTGCCCGTGGCCTCGTTGCGCGCCCGCGCCCACGCGGCGAGGGTCGCGAGCCGCGCGATCTCGCGCCGCGCCTCCGCCGCGCCCTCCGCCGTCGTCGCGTCGTACGACCGCACCGCGAACGCGTGCAGGTCGAGCGGGAACGCGTCGCGGCCGTGCCGGAAGAACGCGACCGCCGACGGCTGGATGCGCGCCTCCCACGCGAGCACGCGGAACAGCCGCGGGCCGACGTCGGCGAGGTCGGCGAGCGCGCCGCCGCCGGCGAGCAACAGCTCCACGACGTCGTCGTCGAGGTGCGTCTCCGCGCGCAGCGGGTCGACGCGCCGCGGGTCGAGCGGCAGCCCGTCCGGCGCCGACGCCGCGCGCACCGCCGCGAGGAACACCGTCTCGGCGCGTCCGGCGTGCGACGCGACCACGAGGCTTCGACCGACCAGGTCCTCGACGGCGGCCACGCGACGGATCCTCCGCACGACGGTGCGATCCTACCCCTCCCCCGTCGCGGTCCCCCGGCCCGTGCGCGGCGGTCCCGATGCGATCGCGGACCGCGTTCGTCCGAAGACCGTCGTGGTCCGAATTCGACGGCGATCCCGGGGCACGCGAGGCCCGGCGGCCGTCAGGGCCCGTCGTCGACGACCACGCCCGCCGCGACGAGCGCCGCGCGCGCGGCCTCGACGCGTTCGACGAGCGCGGCCCGCTGCGCGCGCAGGTCGTCGCGCAACCGCCCGCCCGCGAGCAGGAGGAACGCGCGCACGCGCGCGGCCGCGTCGGCCCGCGCGTCGCGCCACGCGAGGTGCAGCGCGAACAGGAGCGGCAGCGCGACGAGGGCGACGAGCCCGGCCCACGGCGCCACCACGACCGCGAGCGCGACCGCCACGAGGAGCGTCCACGCGAAGAGCACCACGGACTGCCCGAGGATGCGGTAGAGGACGACGACGTCCTCCGCCGCCGGGCCGCGCCGCAGCGCGACGACGTCGCCGAGCGCCCGCGCGGGCCACGTCGCGATCGCCGCGACGAGCGCCAGCGGCCCGAGCAGCGCGAACCGCGCCGCGTTCACGAGCAGGAACCGCAGCACCTTGCCCGGCGTGTGGGCCGCGTCGGCGTGGGCGGCGTCGAGCCCCACCGCGGCGAGCGTGCGCGCGTACGAGGTCGTGGACGCGCGGAGCGCGTCGAGGGCCGCGGGGTCGGTCCGCCGGAGCGCGGGCAGCGCGCGGGCCAGCCGGCGCACGCCCGCGTGGCGCGTCGCGAGCGGCGCGTCGGCGGCCTCGCCGCGGGCCAGCGCGAGCACGCCGTCGAGCACGGCCATCGCCGCGAGGTCGGCGTGCGAGTCGGCCTCCGCCACGGCCGCCTTGAGCGCCGCCTCCATCGCGCGCGTCGTCGCGACGACGGCCGCCCGCCGCGCCGCCGGCGCGACCTCGCCGCCGTCCACGCGCAGCGGCGGCGCGAACCGCACGAGCACCGTCCCGCGACGCCGGCCGCCGTCCTCGAACACGAGCCCCACGGGCAGCACGGTGACCGGCACGCCCGCGTCGAGCGCGATGCGCGCGGCGCCGGTGCGCAGCGGCATCAGCCGGGGCGCCGCGTGGCTCACCCCCTCGGGGAACAACACGAGGGCTTCGCCCGCGCGCAACCGCGCGCTGCACGCCCCGAGGATCTCGACGTTGGCGCGGGCGCCGCGCCCCTCGTTCTCGGCCGTGTCCTGCGTCCGGTAGACGGGCACGGCCCCCACGCCGCGCAGCAGCCGCCCGAGCACGGGCACGCGGAACAGCGGCGCCTTCGCGAGCGGGCCCGCCGGGCGCGGCACCGCGTCGAGCAGCGCGAGGCTGTCCACCAGCGCGTTCTGGTGGTTCGCGACGATCAGCAGCGGGCCCGCGGCGGGCACGTGCTCGACGCCCTCGACCTCGACGCGGCGGTACGCGAACCGCAGCAGCCGTCGCGCGAGCGCGCGCACGACGCGGTACGACGCGCCGCCGGCGCGCGGCGCGGCCGCGTCGGGGGGCGCGGGGCTCGGGGCGGCGTCGGGCACGGCGCGATCGTACCGGCGCGCGGGGCGGGACGGCGGCCCCTCTCCCGGGACGGCGAGGCCCGGCGGCCGCCGCGCCGCGCGGGCGCGGCCCCACGACCGTGGCCCGGCCGCGCGCGGGGCGGGCGGCGCGGGCCGGCGGC
>JAEUHO010000012.1 GCA_016795345.1 Planctomycetia bacterium
CTCGAGCCCTGGTACGACCTCGTCGAGCGGGAGGTCGGGGTGTCGGGACGGGTCGTGGCGCACCCCCGCGCCGACCGGCGGTCGAGCCCCGCCTTCCCCCAGCCCCCGACCAACGAACACGTCCTCGCGCGCCGCGTGGACGAGGTCGGGCGCGCCCGCGGGCTGCACCCCGTCCCGCTGCCGCGCGCGGTCCTGTCGCGCGACCGCGGCGACCGGAAGAAGTGCGCCTACACGGGCTTCTGCGGCTCGTACGGCTGCACGACCGGCGCCAAGGGCTCGTCGCGCGCGGCGCTGCTCGGGCGCGCGGTCGCGACCGGGCGCTGCGAGGTCCGCGCGGGCCGCACCGCCCGATTCCTCGAGACCGACGACCGCGGGCGCGTCGTCGCCGTGCACCACCACGGCGCCGACGGCAAGGTCGAGCGCCTCGAGGCGCCGCTCGTCGTCGTCGCTTGCCAGCCCATCGAGACCGCGCGCCTGCTCCTCCTCTCGAAGGGGCCGAAGCACCCCCAGGGGATCGGCAACGCCGCCGACCTCGTGGGCCGGTGGATCGTGTCGTCGCCCGCCGGCGTCGGCTGGGGCCTCTTCCCGTACGCGACGTTCGAGCCGCTGCTCGGCGACGCCCTGCGCGACCGCGGCGCGTTCGTCAACCGCACGTTCCAGGACTGGCAGGACTACGTCGACCCGCGCACGGGCGGCCGCCGCAAGGGCGGGAACGTCGACTTCCTGCTCATGCACAGCAACGGCGTGCAGAGCGCGATGGTGCAGGCGTCGTCGGCGGGGGACGAGGGCACCAAGCGCCCGCTGTTCGGCCGCGAGCTGCAGCGGCACGTCCGCCGCTGGTTCCGCGACGCGAAGGCCCTCAAGTTCGAGACGTTCTCCGACTGGATGCCGGTGCGCGACGGGCGCGTCACCCTCGACCCCGCCGTGAAGGACAAGTTCGGCGTCCCGGTCGCGCGCGTCCGCTGGGCCGACCATCCGTTCAACCACGAGACGACGGAGTTCCTGTCCGCGCGCGGCGCCGACCTCCTGCGCGCCATGGGCGCCGAGGACGTGAAGTCCTTCCCCGGCGGCGAGCCCTCGACGAACCTCGTCGGCGGCGGCGCGCGGTTCGGGACGGACCCCGCGACGTCGGTGCTCGACCGCGACTGCCGCGTGCACGACGCCGACAACGTCTACGTGACCGACGGCTCGTTCATCCCCACGGGCGGCAGCGTCCCGTACACGTTCACGATCTACGCGAACGCGTTCCGCGTCGCCGACCGGATCGTCGCGCGCCTGGGCGGCCCCAAGGCCGGCTGACGCGCTCCCCGGGCCTCGGGACCGCGAGGCCCGGCCGCTCGCGCGGTCGCCGACGTCGGCCGGGAGATCTCGCTCCCGACCTTCAGGGGACGCGCGCCCTCCCGCGCGGCCCGACCGAGCACGGAACCGCAGGGCCACGGGGCGCGGGATCCCGCTCGGAGGCCGATCCGCACTCGTGCGGTCCCCACGCGAGGGAGGAACAGCCGCGCGAGGCAACCCGCCGCGCGGTCGCCGACGTCCGCCGGGAGATCCCGTGGCCGCCGTACGTGGATCGGTCGCCCTCCCGCGCGGCCCGACCGAGCACGGAACCGCGGGGCCACGGGGCGCGGGATCCCGCTCGGAGGCCGCTCATCACTCGTGCGGTTCCCACGCGAGGGAGGGACAGCCGCGCGAGACAACACGCCGCTCAGATGTCGCGGCTCGTCCACTCCGCCGCGCGGACGCCGGGGACGGCGTGGACCGCGGCGAGCAGGGCCTCGGTGGCCGTGACGGCCCACGACGGGCCCGCCTTGACGATCACGCGCCGGCGCGGGTCGGGGTGGAGCTCGACCGCGACGGGGAGCGGGCCCGTGTGGGCCTGGAGCACGGCCTTGAGGGCGGCGAGGGTCGCGGGGCCCGCGTCGCCGAGGCGCACCAGCAGCCCCCGCGCGAAGACGACGGGGGCCTCGTCGGCCGTCACCACGCGCGAGACCCGCAGCGTGGGCTCCTCGCGCGACGTGTCCACGTCGCCCTCGAGGAAGACGACCCGGTCGTTCGCGAGGCGCGCGGCGTGCTCGGCGTAGGCCTTGCTGAAGACCACGCACGACGCGCTGCCCGTGAAGTCCTCGAGGCGGAAGAAGGCCATCTTCTTCCCCTCGTTCGGGCCCTGCTTGATCACGCTCGTGCGGAAGCCGGTGACGAGGCCGCCGAGGACGACCTTCTGCTTCTCCTGCGCGTCCTTGAGGATCGACGACGGGCCCGTCGCGTGCCGGCGCAGCAGCGCCTCGACCTTCGCGAGCGGGTGGCTCGTGACGTAGTAGCCGAGGGCGTCCTTCTCGGCGGCCAGGAGGTCCTGCATCGGCATCTCGGGCAGGTCCGGGTAGGACGAGCCGGCCGTCTCCGCCACCGCGCCGCCGCCGAACAACGAGGTCTGGCCGGCCGAGCGGTCGGCGTGGGCCTCGCTCGCGAGCTTCAGCGCGCGGTCGAGCACCGCGAGCACCTGGCTGCGCCGCGCCCCCGTCGCGTCGAAGCCGCCCGCGTGGACGAGGGCCTCGAGGGTGGCGCTGTTCATGGTCTTGGCGTCGACGCGCTCGCAGAGGTCGAACACGCTGGCGTACGGCCCGCCGCGCTCGCGCTCCGCCACGATCGCGCGGGCGGCCGCCTCGCCGACGCCCTTGATGGCGCCGAGGCCGTACCGGATCGCCTTGCCCTCGACGGTGAAGTCGTGCTCCGACCGCGACACGTCGGGCGGCAGCACCTTGATGCCCATGCGCCGGCACTCGTCGATGTACTCGGCCAGCTTGTCGCGGTCGCCGCACTCGCAGGTGAGCAGCGCGGCCATGAACGCCAGGGGCTCGTGGCACTTCATGTACGCCGTCTGGTACGTGACGACGGCGTACGCGACGGTGTGCGACTTGTTGAAGCCGTACCCCGCGAAGAACTCCATCTGCGTCCAGATCTCGGTCGCCGCGTCCTCGGGGATGCCGCGGGCCTTGCAGCCGTCCACGAACTTCGCCCGGAACTTCGCCATGACCTCGGGCTTCTTCTTGCCCATGGCCTTGCGCAGCGTGTCGGCCTCGTTCAGCGAGAACCCGGCGAGCACGTTCGCGACGCGCATCACCTGCTCCTGGTAGACGATGACGCCGAGGGTCTCCTTGAGGATCGGCTCGAGGCGGGCGTGCAGGTAGGTGATGGCCTGCCGGCCGTGCTTCCGCTCGACGTACTGGTCCACCATGCCGCTGCCGAGCGGCCCCGGCCGGAAGAGCGCCACGATGGCCGACAGGTCCTCGAAGCGGTCCGGGCGGATGCGGCACAGCAGGTCGCGCATCCCCGACGACTCCAGCTGGAACACGCCGAGGGCCTCGCCGCGCGCCAGCATCTTGAACGTGTCGGGGTCGTTGTCGGGCAGCGTCCGCAGCTCCGGCGGGGGCCGGCCCGCGCGCCGCACGTTGTCCACCGCCTTCGCGAGGATCGTGAGGGTCCGCAGGCCCAGGAAGTCCATCTTGAGGAGGCCGATCTCCTCGAGGACGTCCATCGTGTACTGCGTCGTGATGTCCTCGCCCACGCGGTAGAGCGGGACGTACTCCTCGAGGGGGGCGTCGGCGATCACGACGCCGGCGGCGTGCTTGCTGGCGTTCCGGTTGAGCCCCTCGAGGCGCTTCGCGATGCGGACCAGCTCCTGGAAGCGGTCGTCGGCCTCCACCGCCGCCTTGAGGTCCGGGTCGCTCTCGAGGGACTTGCCCAGGTCGGCCCCGGGCCCGTTGGGCACCTTCTTCGCCAGCGCGTCCACGTCCTTCAGCGGCACGTCGAGCACGCGCCCGACGTCGCGGATCACCGCGCGCGCGGCCATGGTGCCGAACGTGACGATCTGGCTGACGCGGTCGCGGCCGCCGTACTTCTCCTGGACGTAGCGGATGACCTCCTCGCGGCCGTCCTTGCAGAAGTCGATGTCGATGTCCGGCATCGAGATGCGCTCGCGGTTGAGGAACCGCTCGAACAGGAGGTCGTGCTTCAGCGGGTCGACGTCGGTGATGCCCAGCGCGTACGCGACGAGGGAGCCCGCGGCGCTGCCGCGGCCCGGGCCCACGGGGATCCCGTGCTCCTTGCTCCACCGGATGAAGTCCCACACGATGAGGAAGTACGAGACGAACCCCATGTGCTCGATGACCGAGGTCTCCTCGGCCAGCCGGGCCTCGACGGCGGACGAGAGCGGGCTCCCGTAGAGCCGCGCGGCGCCCTCCCGGCAGAGGCGCCGGAAGTACGACGTCGGCTCCTCGCCGGCGGGGGGCGTGAACTGCGGCAGGTGGAACGTGCCGAGGTCGAGCTTCAGGTCGCACCGGGCGGCGATGTCGAGGGTCGAGCGGGGCGCCTCCTCGAGGTCGCGGAACAGCGCGTACATGGGCTCGCTCGCCTTGAAGCAGACCCGCGCGTCCTGCTTGAGGCGGTTCTGGTCCTTCAGCGTCTTGCCCATGCCGATGCACATGTGCACCTCGTGGGCCGCGCGGTCGTCCTCGTCCACGTAGTGCACGTCGTTCGTCGCGACCAGCGGGATCCGCAGCTCGCGCGCGATCCTCACGAGACCCTGGTTGACCTCCTCCTGCCCGTCGCAGCCGTTGCGCTGCAGCTCGAGGTAGTAGCGGTCGCCGAAGATCGCCTTCATCTCGCCGGCGGCGGCGGTGGCGCGCGCGACGTCGCCGTTGCGGAGGTAGTAGCAGGGCTCGCCGGAGAGGCACGCGGACTGCGCGATGATCCCCTCGTGGTGCGCGGCCAGCAGCTCCTTGTCCACGCGCGGGACGTAGTAGAAGCCCTCGGTGAACGACCGCGACGACAGCTTGATGAGGTTGCGGTACCCCGTCTGGTTCATCGCGATCAGGATCAGGTGGTGCGCGGAGACCGGGTTCTTCGCCCGGTCGAAGCGGCTCTTCGGCGCCAGGTACGCCTCGAGCCCGACGAGCGGCTTGATGCCCGCCGCCTTGCACGCCTTGTAGAACGAGATCGCGCCGCACAGGTTGCCGTGGTCCGTCAGCGCGAGCGCCGGCTGGCCCGCCTTCGCCGCCGCGGCCACGAGGTCGTCCACCTGCGACGCCCCGTCGAGCAGGCTGTAGTGGCTGTGGACGTGGGTGTGGACGAAGGCCGGGGCGACCATGGGCGGTGGGGCGATTGCGGGGGCCGGGGCGGGCGGGGTCGGGACGGGAGCGGGACGGCGGCGGGGGGGAGCGCGGGAGCGGGGCGGTCGGGCGGACGTCGGTGGCCGGACGGGGCCGGCGGGAGCGTGGGGTTCCCGACGGGACTCGCCCGGGAGCGAGAGCACGCGGGAGCGGGAGCGAGCGGGAGCGGGAGCGACTGGGAGCGTGAGCGGGAGCGAGCGGCGGACGGGAGGGAGCGGGGGACG
>JAEUHO010000025.1 GCA_016795345.1 Planctomycetia bacterium
GCGGCGCCGGAGGGCGGCGCGCTCGCGCGGCCGGCGGGCCCGCCGCTGCTCACGTACGCGATCCGCGGCTCGGTCGTCGTCGCGACGAACGACCCCGCGGGCCCGGACGCGTACGCCGCCGCGTCGCCCCGGCCCTCGGGCTCGCTCGCCGACACCGGCGCGCTCGCGTCGGCCGGGGGCGCGGGCGCCGAGGGCGCCCTCGCGACGCTGGTCGTCGACCCCGGCGCGGTCGCCGACCAGGCGCCGGCCCTCGCCGCCGGCACCCCGCCGCGCCGGCTCGCCGACGCGCTCGGGCTCGCGGGCGTGCTCGTCCTCGGCTACCGCCTCGCGGTCGAGGGCGACGACCGGGTGGAGCGCGTCGCGATCCGTGCCCCGGGACGCGAGGCCCGGCTGCTCGCGCTGGCCGCGGGCCGCGGCGGGCCCGGCCGGACGCGGGCCGGGGCGGCGCGAGAGGCCGCGGTCGCGCTGCGGCTCGGCGTCGCGCCCGCCGACCTCCTCGCGCGCGCCTCGGCGATCGCCGCCGTCGCCGACGAGGACGTCGCGGAGGGCCTCGACGCCGCGCTCCGCGCGTTCCGCGAGCGCGCGGGCGCCGATCTCTCGATGTGCCTCGCGCCGCTCGCCGACGACCTCTGCCTCTGGCTCGGGCCGTCGCCGCAGGGCGGCCTGCTGCCCGACGTGGGCCTCGCGGTCGCCGTGCGCGACCGCGACGCCTTCGACCGCGAGGTCGCCCGCGCCGCGCCCGCGATCGTGGCCGCGGCGGTCGAGGCCGGCGCGCCGGCGCGGTGGCGGGAGCTCCCGTTCCGCGGGGTGACGCTGCACGTACTCGAGGGGCTCGACGGGCGGCCGGGCCTCGCGGTCCGGGGGATCGCGTTCGCCCGCGTGGACGACGCGGTGCTGGTGGCGCCGCACGCGCACGGGCTGCGCGAGGCCGTCGCGCGGCGCCTCGCGGGCGAGCCGTCGCTCGCGGCGCGGCCCGACCCCGTGCCCGCGGGCGCGGTCGCGGCCCTCGAGGTCGACCTCGGGACGTGGCTCGCGCGGGCCTTCGACACGTGGGTGCCGTTCGCGCAGACGACGGGCGGCGGCGTGCCGTTCCCGTGGCCCGCGGCGGACGCGCCGCCGACGCGGGCGGTGGCGCCGTCGTTGCGGCCGCTCGCGGCGTGGGTCGCGACGGAGGGCGACGGCCTGCGGATCGGCGCGCGCGGGCCGCTGCCGGTGCTCGGCGCGGGGCTGGCGGCGCTGGCGGCGGTCGCGCTGCGCGTGCCGCGGGGCGAGGGGCGCGCGCTGGCGCCGTCCACCGCGGACCCGTCGGTCGTGGACCCGGAGCGGGCGACCGACGCGGCCCTCGCGCACGTCGCCGCGGCGCTCGAGGAGCACGCGGCGCTCGCGGGGGCGCTGCCCGCGACCCTCGACGACCTGCGGCGGCAGTCGCGGCTCGTGGGGCGGGTGGAGCCGGACGGATGGGGGCGCGCGCTGCGGTGGCGCCGCGCGGCGGACGGGCGGCGGGGGACGCTGCGGTCCGACGGCGCGGACGGCGCGCCCGGGACCGACGACGACCGGACCGTGGAGGTCGAGGCGCCGCCGAAGTAGGGTGGCGGCATGGCGCACACGCCCGCGGACTTCCGCAGCGACACCGTGACGAGGCCGACCGCCGCCATGCGGCGCGCGATGGCGGAGGCCGTCGTCGGCGACGACGTGTTCGGCGAGGACCCGACGGTCAAGGAGCTCGAGGGCGAGGCGGCGCACCTGTTCCGCCGCGAGGCCGCGTTGTTCGTGCCCACGGGCTGCATGGGCAACCAGATCGCGGCGCGCGTGCACGGCCGGCCCGGCGAGGAGGTCGTCGTCGAGGCGACGGCCCACATGGTGGACTGGGAGCTGGCGGGGCTCGCGGCGCTGTCGGGGCTGCAGGCGCGCACGCTGCCGTCGGCGCGCGGCTGCCTCGACCCCGACGCGGTCCGCGCGACGCTGCGGCCCGCGGGCGGGTTCCGGCCGCGCTGCGGCCTGCTGCTGCTCGAGAACACCCACAACTTCCACGGCGGCGCCGTGGTGCCGATCGACCACCTCCGCACGCTGTTCGCGGTCGCGCGCGAGCGCGGCGCGCAGGTGCACCTCGACGGCGCGCGGCTGTGGAACGCGGCCGTCGCGACGGGCACCGCGCTCGCCGAGTACGGCGCGGTGGCCGACTCGTTGTGCGTCTGCCTGTCGAAGGGGCTGGGCGCGCCGGCGGGCTCGCTCCTCGTCGGGGACGCGGCCTTCGTGGCGAAGGCACGCGAGGCCCGGAAGCTCCTGGGCGGCGGCATGCGGCAGGTGGGCGTGCTCGCAGCACCCGGGCTCGTCGCGCTGCGCACGCACCGCGCGCGCCTCGTGGACGACCATCGGCGGGCGCGGCGCCTCGCCGACGGGTTCCTCGCGGCGCCGGGCGTGACCGCGCCGACGGGGCCGCCCGACACGAACATCGTGATCGTGCGGACCGAGGACGTCGACGCGAAGGCCCTGTGCGACGCGATCGCGCGGCGCGGGGTGCTCGCGCTCCCCGCGGGGCCCGACCGCGTGCGGTTCGTCACGCACTACGACGTGGACGACGACGACGTCGCGGCGGCCGTCGGCGCGTTCGGCGAGGCGGTGGCCGAGGTCCGGCGGGGCTGACCGGTGCGCGTCGTCCGCATCATCACCCGGCTGAACCGCGGCGGGCCCCTGCGGCAGCTCGCGGCCCTCGTGCCCGGCCTCGCGCGCGAGGGGATCGAGGGCCCGGTGTGGACCGGCGCGCCGGCGGACGGCGAGGAGGACGCGGCGGGCGACCTGCGCGCGCTCGGCGTCGAGGTCGAGGTCGTGCCCGGGCTCGGGCGCGGCGTCGCGCCCCTCGGCGACGCGCGGGCCTGGCGTTGGATGCGCCGCCGTCTCGCGCTCCTGCGGCCCGACGTCGTGCACACGCACCTCGGCAAGGCCGGCGCGCTCGGCCGGAGCGCCGCGCTCTCGGCCCGCGTGCCGGTCGTCGTGCACACGCTGCACGGGCACCACCTCGACCTCGGCGGCGGGCTCGCGTTCGGCACGCGGTGGGCCGAGCGCGCGCTCGCGACCACCACGACGGCGATCGTCGTCCTGTCGGCGCGCCAGAAGGCCGACCTCGCGCGGCACCGCGTGGCGAGGGACGCCCGCGTGGTCGTGATCGGGCCGGGGCTCGACGTCGAGGCGCTGCGGCGCGGGGCCGACCCCGTCGCGGCCGCCGCGCTGCGACGCCGCCTGTCGCCCGACGGGCGGCCCGTCTCGCTCGGGCTCGGGCGTTTCGTCGCGGCGAAGGACCCGCTCGGGCTCGTCGCCGCCGCGGCGTGGTTGCCTCCCGAGGCGGGGCGCGTGGTGATGGCGGGCGACGGGCCGATGCGGGCCGCGGTGGCGCGCACGGTGCGCAAGCGCGGCCTGAACGATCGCGTGCTCCTGCCGGGCGCGGTCGCGGACGCGGCGACGTGGGCGACGGCGAGCGACGTGGTGGTGCTGCCGTCGCGCAGCGAGGGCACGCCGCTGTCGTTGATCGAGGCGATGGCGCTCGGGCGGCCCGTCGTCGCGACGGCGGTGGGGGGCGTGCCGGACGTGGTGGACGACGGCCGCACGGGCGTCCTCGTGCCGCAGGGGCAGCCGCAGGCGTTCGCGTGGAGCCTCGCGGCGCTGCTCGCGGACCCGGGTCGAAGGGCCCGGCTGGCCGCGGCCGCGTCCGCCGAGGTCGAGGCCCGGTTCGGCGCGGCGCGCCTCGTCGCGGAGACCGCGGCGCTCTACCGGTCGCTCGCCCGCTGACGCCGCGGGGCGGGTACGATCGCCCCGTGGGATCGAACGCGCCCGGGACCGTGCGGAGACCGCGGATGACACCTCGCCAGCGAACTTCCGTGCCCCGGCGGCGGGCCGCCACGCTCGCGCTCCTCGTGATGTTCGCGACGATGGGGGCGGTCCGCGGGCCCGCGCGGGCCGAGGACGCGCCGTCGACCGCACCGCCGGCCCCGAAGGCTGCTCCCGCGGCCGATCCGGCCGCCGTCGCGCCGCTCGTCGAGCAGGGCGAGGCGCCGTGGCCGGACCTTGCGGCGTTGACGCGCTGGTTCGACGAGACGTGCACGGTCGTGGAGGAGATCGTCGGCGAGAAGTTCCAGCGCCGGCCGACCCTGCGCGTCGTGACGCGATGGGAACTCGAGTTGGTGCTCCGCGAGGCGCCGCTGCCCGCGAATCCGAGCGCGGAGGCGATCGCCCAGCGGTTCCGCACGGCGCGGGACACGTCCCTCTGGAGGTCGTTCACGTACGACCGGCGAGCCCACGTCGTCTGCTTCGCGCCGGCGAATCGCGACCGTCCGCGCGCGGACGGGACGCAGGTGCCGTTCCCCGACCGGCTGTGGTGTGTGACGGAGTTGACGATCGCCTGGCAGGCGGAACGGTTCGAGTGGGCCCGAGCGGCGGCGCCGACGGGCTTCGAGGAGGCGACGAGCCTGGAGGCCGTTCGTGCGGGTCACGCGCGCTGGGTCGCGGAACTCGCATCGCGGCGATGGGGCGCCCCCGGGGTCGTCGACCGGTTGATCGCCTGGTTTCTGCAGTGGGACCATCGGCCGGCATTCGTCCCGTGGGTCGACGGCTTCGAGTTCTTCCGTCGTGTGTTCGATCGCGCGGGGAACGAGGGCGTACGGCGTGCGCTCACGTCGCCGCCGCGGCGACTCCGGGACATCGACGCACCCGACGGGTGGCTGCACCCGCCGCCGAGCCCGCCTCCGTACCTCGACCTGTGGAGCGTCGCCGACGCGCTGCTGGCCCCGTTGCCGCGCACCGCGGAGGGACGCTCCCGACCCCGCGTCGGGGAGGTGGTTCGCGGGACGATGCGGCCGCCGCGTGCCGAGGACGTTCCGGTGGACGCGATCCGCGACGCGCGCGTCGACGGTGACCGACACCTCGATGTCGCGATCCTCCAGTTCCGGGACGCCGCGGCGGCGAACCGGTTCGCGGCGGCCGCGACCGCCGAGGCCCCGACCGCGTCGTTGGTCGACTACTGGACGATCCCCGCGGCGATCGTCGAGTCCGTCGAGGACGGCGCGGGACTCGACCGGCGCGCACGCGGGTTCACGATCCGGAGACAGCGAGTCGTCGACGACTTCCCGACGCGCTTCCATCGGGGCGGGGATGTCGTCGTCGGTCCCATCGTAGGGCGCGTCCACTGGACCGGGCCCACGGCGAGTGGGCCGGACGCCGACGGGTTGCTGGCCGCGCTGGAGTCACGCCTGCGCGCCCTGCTGCGCGGCGAGGCGATCGAGCCCGTCGCGGCGTACCCGGTGGCAGCCGAGCCCGCGGGCCCGCAAACCGCACGTGACCAGCCGCCGGTCGTGATCGACGTCCTCGTCCGACGTCCGGACGGGACGCCGGTCGTCGGAGCCGACGTCGGGTGGACCCCGGACACGCCGAGCTCGTCCACTCCGTGGCCGGAGGACACGGGACGGACCGGTGCGAACGGTAGGTGTCGCCTGCGGCTCGCGTCGCCGACGTTCCCTCTGCGCATCGAGGCGGAACCGCCCCCGGAACTCGACACGCTCGCGGCCGCCGCGACGACGGTCACGGACGCTTCGCCGATCGTCCTCACCCTCGCCGAGGGATGGGTCGCCACGGGCCGGGTCACCGACGGGGCGCGCGCCGTGACGGACGGACGCGTGATCGCGCTGACGGGGGGCTCGATGCGGCCCTTCAACATCGTCGATTGCGATGACGACGGCACGTTTCGCGTCCGGCACCTGCCGTCGGGGCCGGTGGCGTTGCGCGCCGTGGGGCGGCCGCCGCGCCGCGATCACCCGACGTCCGAGTTCGGCGTCGCGACGTCGGCGAGCCCGGTGGTCGCGCTCGAGCGGACGTTGTCGATCGCGTCCACGGAGGAGCGCGTCCGACTCCGCGTGCGCGGGCCTGAGGGGGCACCGTCTCTGGGCTCTCGCGCGGTGACGGCGGGGCGCGATACCCGGGCGCGAGTCTCCGTCATGCCCCCGGCGGGCACCGAGGACCCGGAGGTGCGATTCGACGCCCGCGACCGCCGCGTGACCGTGTTCGGCTCGGTGCTCGCCGATGGTCGGCGGCTCGCGCCGCGCACGGTCACGGTGCCCGTCGCCCCCGTCGATCCCCTCGTCGTGGATCTCGAACTCGCGGTCGTCACCTCCGGGCGCGTCCTCGACGCCGAAGGCCGCGGCGTGGCCGGCGCGCGCGTCGAGGGCGGGGTCCTCGGCGCGCCGTGGGCCGCGACGGAGGCGGTCACCGATGCGTCCGGTGCGTTCCGGCTCGACGGCCTCGCGGCCGGACCGTGTTGGCTAACCGTGGCCTCGGTCCCGGCGCCGCACACCTCCGCGGCCGCGGTACGCGCCGTCGCGGGGGCGTCCGACGTTGTGCTGCGCGTGGGAACCGCGGCCGACGTGGTGATCTCGGTGCTGGGCTCGGCGGGGGCTCCCGTCGCCGGCGCGGACGTCACGTTCACCGCGGAGCGCGGCGAGCGCGACCGAGACGGGCGACCGTCGGTGTTCCGCGCGACGAGTGATGCCGCCGGCCGTGCGACGTTGCCCGCGGTGCCGACGTCGACGGTCGGGAAGCTCGAAGTGCGTCCGACACACGCCAACCTTGCCGCCATCGTCCGCAGGGGAACGCGCCTGAGGGCCGCCGAATCGATCCAGTTGCCCGCGGCGTACACCGTGACCGGCCGGGTCGCGCGGGACGGGTCCACCAGCACTGGCGCCTTCGTGTCGCTGATGACCCGGTCCGTCACGGCGCCGGAGACGTGGCTCGACGTCCGGGTCGAGACGGGTCGCGACGGGACGTTCGCGATCCCGCAGGTCCCGATGGGGCGCGCCAGGCTCCGCCTGCAGGACCGCATTCGGTCGGAGCGCCGACCGACCCTGAGGTACGAACCGATCGCGATGGCAACTCCCGACCAGCGCGACGTTGTCTTGCGTCCTTCGAACTTCACGGACGTCGTCTTCACGATGGCGGCCGCCGCCGGTCGTACGCTGCACCTCCGTGCGAGCGGTCCGGATCCTGCCGTTGCCGAGCTGACCGCCGATGCGAACGGCCGCTTCGAGTGGATCGAGGCTGCCGACGTGCCGCACGAACTCTGGATCCCACCTACGCCCGAGGACCCGCGCGTCGCGTACCTCCCCGACTACGTGCCCGGGCCGACGCCGCCGACGCTCATGCTGACGGCGCCGGGCGTCGCGCGGTTCCGCCGGCCGGCGTTCGAGGGCGGGCAGGTGGACGGCGCGACCGTCGAGGACGCGTGGGTGGTGGGGCCGATGGGGATGGCGTTCGCCGCGCGGTCCGTCGCGGAAGGCCGCTTCGAGGTGGACGGCCTGCCGCCCGGGACGTTCCCGGCGGTGGTGCGGGTGCGGACGGGCAAGGGGTGGGTGCGCTGCAGCGGGCCCGTGACCGTGGGCGCGCCGGAGGTCGAACTGCCGCGACCGTGAGTGCGGCGGCGGGCGGACCCCACCCGCACCGGGCCTCGCGGTCCCACGACCGCAGGGCCCGGCTCGACGTGTCCGCCGCCACCCAGGTGTACTCCCGCTTCGGCGCGGCGTACCTCACCCCGGACACCGGTGCCTCCCGGCCCGCACTCGCCCGCCCGGACGGCGGGACGGGTACAATCGCTTCGCGTGCGCGCGAACGACCCGGCGCGAGTGGAGCGCGACCATGTTGGGGTGTTTGCAGCGACCCGGGCAGCGCGCCCGTGTCCGCGCGATCGCGATCGTGGCCTTGCTCGCGGCGGCGTCGGGCGGGCATGGACTCGCACGTGCGGGCGACGCGCCGCCGAATCCGCCGGCGGCTCCTGCGGCCGATCCGCTCGTCGAGCAGAGTGAGGCTCCGTGGGACGACCGCGCGGCGCTCGACCGCTGGTTCGACGAGACGTGCACCGTCGTGGAGGAGATCGTCGGCGAGAAGTTCCGGCGCCGGCCGACGCTGCGCGTGGTGACGCGATGGGAACTCGAGTTCGTGTTGCGCGAGAATCTGGTGCTCGAGAGCCCGAGGTCCGAGGCGATCGCCGACAGGTACCAGCGCGCACGGGACTCCGCGGCCTGGGAATCGTTCGTCTACGACCCGTGGGCCCATGTCGTCTGTTTCGCGCCCAAGCGGCGAGCCAATGACCGCGCCCACCCGCCCGCAGGGTACTTCCCCGATCGCCTGAGGTGTGTCTCGCGGCTGACGTTCGCGTGGCAGGCGGAGCGGTTCGAATGGGCACGTCCTGGGCCTGCGCCCGTCGGCTTCGAGGCGTCGACGAGCCTGCAGGCCGTCCGTGAGGGGCACGGGATCTGGGTCGCCTCCCTCGTGTCGCGGCGCTGGGGTGCTCCCGACGTCGTCCCGAGGTGGCTCGAGTGGCAGCAGCAGTTCTACGGCCCCCTGTGGTCTGCGCCGTCGGCCGCTGGATTCGAGTTCTTCCGTCGCGTTGCTTCCCGGGAAGGCACGGAGGGGATCCGTCGCGTGCTCGCGTCGCCGCCGCGGCGGCTGCGGGACGTCGACGCACCCGACGAGTGGCTGCACCCGCCGCCGAACGCGCCGCCCTACCTCGACCTGTGGAGCGTCAGCGATGCCCTCTTGGCGCCGCTCCCGCGCCCGTACGCCAGTCGCTTGAGGCCCCGCGCAGGATTCACGCTGCCGCGAAGGCCGCGGCCACCGCGTCCCGCGGACGTCCCCGTGGACGCGACGTGGGACGAGCGCCGGGGAGGTCGCGCCGGCCAACTGGATGTCGCGATCCTCCAGTTCCGTGATGCCGCGGCGGCGAATCGATTCGCGGTGGCCGCCGCCGCGGAGGCCCCGACGTCGGCACCTTCCGATGTCTCCGCGTGGCTCCGGGCCACGTCCTTCGAGTCCGTCGAGGACGGCGCCGGGCCCGGCCGGCGTGCGCGCGGCGTGACGATCGCAGGGGAGTACGGCGTCCCGCGTCGACCGGCGTGGTCCAGGCGTGGGGGCGAGGTCGTCGTCGGACCGCTCGTCGGCTGGATCGAGTGGACCGGGACTCGCGAGGGTGGGCCGGAGGCGGACGGGTTGCTGGCCGCGCTGGAGTCCCGCCTGCACGCGCTGCTGCGGGGTGAACGCGTGGTCGCGGTCGAGTCGTATCCCACCCGGTCGGGCACGTCAGGCCGCGGCGGGCCGGAAGACGACGACCTTGTGCGACTGGAGGTCCTCGTCCGACGGCCCGACGGCACACCGGTCGCCGGAGCCGCCGTCCGCGTCGATGAAGACGACCCGGCCTCGACGGGATCCGAGGCGTGGCCGGGGCCCGTCCAGACGCGCGCCGACGGGCGCGCCACCGTGTCCGGCCCGTCGCGTGGCTTGCCGCTCCGCGTCCGAGCCACGCCCCCGATCGAGTGCGACACGCTCGCGGCGACCGAACGGACGGTCACGGGCACTGCACCGGTGGAACTCACCCTCGCCGAAGGGTGGGTCGCCACCGGCCGCCTGCCGGTGGAAGACCGCGACGCCGCCGACGTTTGGGTTGTCGCCTGGACCTCGACCGGCGGTCGCGTCGAGGTGGGAACGGAGTACGACGGGTCCTTCCGCGTGCCTCAACTGCCGATGGGGCCGGTCACGCTGCACACCGTCCGTGGGGAACGATTCGAGGGCCCCAGCAGGATCTCGGGAGTCGGCACCGCATCGCCGGCGAACCCCTTCGCGGCGTTCGATCCCTCGTCGCCCCCTGACGCCGGCCGAACCCGCGTCCGGCTCGTCGTCCGAGGTCCGGAGGGTACGCCGGCGATGGCCGTCCGCGTCGCCGACCTGCCGCACGGCGGCGCATTCGTCGCCGGCCATGTCCAGACCGCCCCGTCGGGCGAGATCCTCGCGACGTACACCCCGACCGTGCGCCGGTTGTTCGTGCTGGGCGCGGCACTCGCCGATGGTCGGCGGCTGGCGCCCCGCACGGTCCTGGTGCCACTTCCTCCGGTCGATCGCCTCGTCGTGGGCCTCGACCTCGCGGTCGTGACCTTCGGGCGCGTCCTCGACGCGGGGGGCCGCGGCGTGCCCGGCGCGCGCGTCGAAGGCGGGATCATCGGTTCGCCATGGGTCGCGGCAGAGGCGACCACCGATGCGACCGGTGCGTTCCGGCTCGACGGGCTCGCGGCCGGGCCGTGCTGGCTGGCCGTCGTCGAAACGCCATCGTCGCTTCCGTCGGCCCCGCCCGTGCGCGCGATCGCCGGCGCGTCCGACCTCGTCCTCCGGTTGCGGAGCGTCGAGGACGTGGTCGTCTCCGTCGTGGACGCGGCGGGGGCTCCCGTCGTCGGCGCGGACGTCTACTTCACGCCCGATCGCCGGCGCGGAGATCCGCCGGGACCGATGGCCTTCTTCGGCGCGACGAGCGATGTCGCCGGGCGCGCGACCTTGCGCTCGGTGCCCGTGGCGACCACCGGGAAGCTCGACGTGCGTCCGCCGATCCCTCTCGAGCTCGCCCCCGTCGTTCGGGAGCGGACCCGACTGACGGCGAGCGAGACGGTTCGCCTGCCGGCGTCCTACACCGTCTCGGGCCGCGTCGAGCGCGACGGTGCCGGTGTCCCCGGTGCGGACGTGTTCCTCGTCACGAGGTCCGGCACGGCACCGGAGGCCTGGCTCGACCTCCACGTCAAGACGGACCCTGACGGCCGATTCGTGGTCCCGCACGTCCCCCTGGGGCGCGCCGTGCTGCGCCTCCTGGACCGCCCGCGCTGGGACCGACCTCGGACGCTGACGCATGATCCGGTCGCACTGGCGTCCCCGGAGCATCCCGTCGTCGTCCTGCGCGCGTCCCACTTCGCGGATGTGTCGTTCCGCGTCGATGGAGCCGCGGCCCGAGCGATGTCCCTCCATGCGGTGGGGCTCGCTCCCGGAGGCGCGGAAATCACCGCCGACGCCAGCGGTCGTTTCGATTGGATCGGCGCCGCCGACGTCCCGCACGAACTCTGGATCCCGCCGACGCCCGAGGACCCGCGCGTCGCGTACCTCCCCGACTACGTGCCCGGGCCGAGGCCGCCCACGCTCACGCTGACGGCGCCGGGCGTCGCGCGGTTCCGCCGACCGGCGTTCGAGGGCGGGCAGGTGGACGGCGCGACCGTCGAGGACGCGTGGGTGGTGGGGCCGATGGGGATGGCGTTCGCCGCGCGGCTGGTGGCGGAAGGCCGCTTCGAGGTGGACGGCCTGCCGCCCGGGACGTTCCCGGCGGTGGTGCGAGTGCGGACGGGCCAGGGGTGGGTGCGCTGCACCGGGCCCGTGACCGTGGGCGCGCCGGAGGTCGAGCTGCCGCGACCGTGACCGCGGCGGCGGACGGACCCCACCCGCACCGGGCCTCGCGGTCCCCGGGGGTGACCGTACCATCGCTCGCGTGAGCGACCCCACCGTCCCCCCCCGCGAACGCCTCGCCCCGTGGCTCAAGAAGCGCCTGCCGAACGGCGACACGACGCGGGAGGTGCGCGAGCTGGTCGCCGACCTCGACCTGCACACCGTCTGCCAGAGCGCGCGGTGCCCGAACCAGAACGAGTGCTGGGCCCGCAAGGCCGCCACGTTCATGATCATGGGCGACCTGTGCACGCGGACGTGCCGCTTCTGCACCGTGCCGAAGGGCAAGCCGCTGCCGCTCGACACGGACGAGCCCGAGCGCGTCGCCGAGGCCGCGCGCCGCATGGCGCTCCACCACGTCGTCGTCACGAGCGTCGACCGCGACGACCTGCCCGACCAGGGCGCGGGGCACTTCGTCCGCACGATCGAGGCGCTGCGGGCGGCGCTGCCGAAGGCCGTCATCGAGGTCCTGACGCCGGACTTCCGCGGCGAGCCGGACTGCATCGACGCCGTCGCCGACGCGCGGCCGCACATCTTCAACCACAACACCGAGACCGTGCCCGCGCTCTACGCCAAGGTGCGGCCCGGCGCGCGCTACGAGCGCAGCCTCGCGCTCCTCGCCCGCGTGAAGGCGCGCCAGCCGAAGGTGCACACGAAGTCCGGGCTGATGCTCGGGCTCGGCGAGACCGCCGAGGACCTCCGCGGCGTGTTCGCCGACCTGCGCGCGCACCACGTCGACATCCTGACGCTCGGGCAGTACCTGCGCCCGACGCTGGCGCAGCTGCCGGTCGAACGCTTCGTGCCGCCGGAGGAGTTCGAGGCCTGGGGCCGCGAGGGCAAGGCCATGGGCTTCCTCTCGGTCGCCAGCGGGCCCTTCGTGCGCTCGTCGTACAACGCCGCCGAGGTGTACGCGGCGATCGGCGCGCCGTCGGGCGCGGGCGCCTGACGTGGGCGCCCCGACGACCGTCGCCTGGCTCGACGTCACCGCGGGCGTCGCGGGCGACATGTGCCTCGGCGCGCTCGTCGACGCCGGGCTCCCGCTCGCGTCGCTCGAGGAGATCGTGGCGGCGCTCGGGCTCGACGGCGTCTCGCTCGCCGCGCGCCGCGTGACGAAGGGCGCGTTCGCCGCGACGAAGGTCGACGTGGTCCTCGCGGGCGCGCGCGTGCCCGCGCCCGAGGCGACGGGCGCCGCGCACGCGCGCCCGCACGGGCATCCGCACGTGCATGGGCCCGTCGCCGCGGGCGACGCGGCGCACGCGCACCCGCACCGCACGCTGGCCGACGTCCTCGCGATCGTGCGCCGCGCGAAGGGCCTCTCGCCCGAGGGGCTCGCCGACGCCGTGCGCGCGTTCACGCTGCTCGCCGAGGCCGAGGGCAGGGTCCACGGCATCCCGGCCGACGCGGTCCACTTCCACGAGGTGGGGGCGCTCGACGCCATCGTCGACGTCGTCGGGACGTGCGTGGGCCTGCGCCGCCTCGGCGTGCTCGAGGTGCGCACGTCGGCGCTGCCGTGGTCCACGGGACGCGTGAAGGCCGCCCACGGCGACCTGCCGCTGCCCGCGCCCGCGGTCACGCACCTCCTCGTCGGCCACCCGACGTTCCCGTCCGGCGAAACGTTCGAGCAGGTCACGCCCACCGGCGCGGCGCTCGTCCGCGCGCTCTCGCGCGGCTTCGAGCCGCCCGCGGGCTTCGTGCCGCGCGCGGTCGGCGCCGGCGCCGGCGACCATCCGGGCGGGAAGCTGCCGAACGTCGTGCGGCTCGTCCTCGGCGAGACCGGCGGCGACCGCACGCCCACCGACGCGATCCTGCTCGAGACGAACCTCGACGACGCCACCGGCCAGCAGGTCGGCCACGCGATCGAGCAGGCGCTCGCCGCCGGCGCGCTCGACGCCTGGGCCGTGCCCGTCACGATGAAGAAGGGCCGCCCCGGCGTCGTCCTGTGCGTCCTCGCCGAGCCGTCGTCGGCCGCCGCCCTCGAGGCCGTGCTGCTGCGCGAGACGCCGACGCTCGGCGTGCGCCGGACCGCCGTCGCGCGCACGGTGCTGCCGCGCCGCACGGCCGCGGTGCCCACGCCGTACGGCCCGATCCACGTGAAGGTCCGCACGACGCCGTGGGGCGACGAGGCCACGCCGGAGTACGAGGACTGCCGTCTCGCGGGCCAACGCGCCGGCGTCTCCTGGCGCATCGTGGCCGCCGCCGCGACGGCCGCGTGGACGGGGCGCCCGGCGGACTGACGCGGCGGCCCCGCGGACCGCGGTGTCCGGGGGGAACCCGGCCGTGACGCCGACCCCGAGCCGCGCGGGGGACCGCGAGGCCCGGTGAACGCCCGGCCTTCCGCAGTCCTCCCCGACCACGGCCCCTATACTCGCGCCGCGCCCGCCGTCCCGCGGCGCGCGCGCCGCCCCATGGATCGGAGCGTTCCCTTGACGACGGTGTCCTCCACGGTGTCGTCCGCGGTGTCGTCCGCGCGGTCGCCGCGCGTGCGCGCGGCGGGCCGCGGCGCGGGCCGGGCCTCGCGTGCGGCGGGCCTCGCGTGCGTCGCGTGGGTCGGGGCCCTGCTCGTCACGGGTTGCGGCGACGACGGCCCGCGGCCCATCGTCGACGTCCGCGACCGCGCGAAGGAACGGCCGTCGCCGCGCCTCGGCGTCCCCGCCGTCGAGCGCCTGGGGCTCGTCGCGCCGTGGACGTACGAGGTCCCGCGGACGTGGACGCCGGTCGAGAGCGACGCGCCGGGCCGCATCGCGACGTTCCGCGTCGGGCCGGCGGCGGACGCCCTCGAGGTCGCGTTGTCGAGCGCGGGCGGCACGCTGGCGGCCAACGTCGACCGGTGGCGCGCGCAGATGGGGCTGCCGCCCGAGGGCGAGGCGGGGCTGCCGGCGCTGCCGCGCAAGCCGTTCCTCGGCCGCGACGCCGTGCTCGTGGACCTGCGCGGCGCGTACGGCGGGATGGGGGGCGGGGCACC
>JAEUHO010000035.1 GCA_016795345.1 Planctomycetia bacterium
CGCGAGCGAGGCACCCGCCGCGGACGCCGACGCGACGTCGAGCGAACGTCCGGGCACCGCGCCCGTGACGGCGCCGGCGCCCGTGTCCGCCGCCGCGGGCATCGACGCGCCGACGCTCGCCGCGTCCGGCGACCCCGTGACCGAGGCCTTCCGCGCCGCGTACGAGCGGCTGCCCGCGCCGGCGCAGGATCGCGGTGACGGCGTGATCACGGGTACGGTGCGGTCCGACACGGGCGAGCCGATCGCGGGGGCCGTCGTGACGGCGAGCCGCCTGGACGTGCCCTTGCCCGCGGCGGTGCGGGACCCGACGAGGCCGTGGCCCGATCCGGCCGGGCAGCTGCGCGAGCGCGCCGAGTGGATCGCGTGGCGGGAGTCGGGTCGGTACCGCGCGACGAGCGCGCCGGACGGGACGTGGCGGATCGAAGGACTTCCCGACGTCGCGTTCCGGGTCGAAGGGGCGGCGAACGGGTGGACGCTGAAGGTCTGGGGCGACGTTTCGCGTGAGGCGCGACCGGGCGACACGATCGCACTCGTGGGCACGCCTCGCGCGTCCCTCGCCGTCGACCTGCGTCGCGAGGGAGGAGGCCCGCCTCGGAGCGCGACGATCGAGTTCCGCAGCCGGCGGATGACCGGCAGCCAGACCTGGGCCCCGTCGCAGCGGGCGTTCGACCTCGAGCCGGGCACGTATGACGTCGTCGCGACGACGCACGAATACCCGCCGCAGCGCTCGGAGCACGTCGAGGTGTTGATCGAGCGTGGCACGTCCACCGCGGTCGTCCTCCCATTGCGCGCGCGACCGGCGCTGCGGCTCCGGGTGAGGTGGCCCGACGGCGAACACTATCCGCAGGCGACCGCGTCCGTCGTCCGGCACGAGGGCCGCGAACTCCCGGACGTCGCGGCGATGGACGGTCTGGCGGACGACGGCCACTTCTCGCCGGGGTCGGCGTCGAGGCTCTTCGTCGACCTCGAACCGGGCAGGTACCTCGTCGTCGTGAGGCGTTCGAGGGGCGCCGGCATCGGCGGGCACGCGATCGTCGAGGTCGGATCGGGGTTGACGGAGTGCGAGGTCGTCGTTCCACCGGTGGACCGATCCAAGTACGTCGTCGTCCGCGTGACCGGCCCGAACGGTGCGACGCTCCCGGATGCGCAGTTGCGCGACTCCGGGAACTCGCCCACCCTCAGCTGGATGGGCGACGGAGAGAGCATGGACCGCCCCGACGGGACCGCGTGGTACTTCCCCGGGGCCGCTGCGCGGCCGGACGCCCCGGAGATGCGATGGCGGATCCACGCCACGCATGCACAGTACGGGAGCCGATCCGTCGAGGTCCCGCGCGGGACGGCGAGGGAGGTGACGATCCGGATGGACGAGCCTGCGCGACTCGAGGTCGTCCTCGTGCCGGGTGAGGGTGCTCCCCCGCTCGGGGAGTGCTCGGTCGTGTGGTTCGACGACGCCGGGTCGGACGCCGCGCCGTCGAACCGATCGGTCCAGGCCGTTGCGAGCGTCGGGAGCGACGGGCGCGTCACACTTCCTCGCCTCCAACCGGCGGCCGGGGTCGTCGCCGTCTACCACGTCGGATCGGATCGCCGACGGTCGCAGAGCCTGATCCATCGTGCCCCGGCGACCCTGCGATCCGGGCCCCAGACGGTCGAGATCCGGCTCCCGCGGCTGCATGCCGTCACGCTCCGCGGCGCCCCCGGGCTCACGGTGCACCTCGGTCGGGAGGGGGACCCGTCGTGGTCGCACACGGTCGAACTCGGTCGCAGCGGTACGGCCGTCGTGGGAGCCAGGCCGGACGGCGCCTACAGCGTCGCCGGGATGCTGAAGTCGACGACCTTCACGCTCCCGGGTGCGACCGAGGTGGACCTGCGCTGATCAGCGCGCGTCCACCGGGAGGAGCGCGGCGGCGAGCGAGGTGAAGGCCGCGTCGAAGGACGCGTGGAGGCCCGGCGTCACGTAGCGGAGGTTGGGCGCGTTGCGCTTCGCGACCACGTCGCGGGTCCACGGCCGGCCGCGGCGGAGCGCGAGCGCGCGGCAGGCGTCGTTCACCTTGCGCGTCGCGTTCGCGTAGCCGATCGCCTCGCGCGCGTAGCCCGCGGGGTCGAAGCGGTCGGGGTGGTCCACGACGTCCACGAGGACGTCGGCGAGCGCCTCGTCGGTCGCGAACGCACCCGTGCGCGCGTTGACGTGCGACCGGTCGATGCCGACCTGGCCCGCGGTGACGACCACCGGCGTCCCCGAGAGGAGCGCCTCGCCGAGGATGCGGCTGCTGCCCTCCTGCTTCGAGAGCAGCACCGCGCACCGGCTGCGGGCCGTCAGGCGGGCGACCTCGGCGTGGGGGAGCCGCTCGCGGATCGTCACCTGGTCCCCGAGGCCGCGGGCGGCGACCTCGCGCGCGATGTCGTCGGCGGTGAGGACGGCGGGCACGCCGACGAGGAGCGTGTCGAGGCGGCGGCCCTTCGCGCGCGCCGCGGCCAGCGCGTCGAGGAGCGTCGTGTGGCGCTTGAGCGGGTCCCACGAGGCCACCATGATCACGTCGTGCGCGTACGGCTCGCCCGCGGGCTTCGGCTCGAACACCGCGGGATCCACCCAGTCGGCCGAACCGACGCGCAACGGCACGAGGTTGGTGCCCCAGCCGGCGAGGAACGCGAAGTCGTCCTCGCGGGGCGCCATCACGACGACGTCGAGGTCGGCGCCGAGGTAGGGGAGGAACCGCCACTCGCGCGTGCCCCACGTGCTCGTCTCGAGCACCAGCTGCCACGCGGGCGCGAGCGCGGGCAGGTCGAAACACGCGGCGAAGGCCTCGATGGCCTCGTGGTACATGACGAGGAGCACGCCGGGCTCGCGCACGGCGCCGTCGGGCCCGACGTCGGGCGCCTTCAGGACCATCAGGTCGCCCTGGCGCTCGGGGTCGGGGTCGGGCCGCGGGTAGCGCAGGCGCACGCGGTCGGCCGGCGGGAACGCGGCGAACTTCGCGCGCAGCGCGCGCGCGCCCGCGGACGCGACGAACTCGCGGCGCAGGGCGTTGCGCGCGACCGGGCGCAGCGTCGCTCCGTCGCGCGTGCCCGCGGCGATCAGGCGTTCGATCCACGCGACGCGGCGCGGGCCCAGGCGCGCGTCGCCGAGGTGTTTCCACGCGTGCATCAGGCGCTGGAGCGCCGCGAACGGGCGGCCGCGCAGCAGCCGCGCGCGCGCGACGAGCGACGACGACAGCGCGAACCCCCGCTGCAGGAGGGCCGAGCCCTGCACGCGTTCCTTCCAGCGGAGCCGGCTCACGCGTCCTGCTCCGGGCCGGGCCTCGCGTCGCGGGAGAACGTCCGCCGCAGCCAGGCGACGCGTTTCGCGCGCGCCTTGAGCGCCGCGGGGAGGAAGGCGAGGGAGCCGGAGGCGGGGCCCGCGGGGAAGCAGACGAGGCGCGCGTAGTCGGAGCGGGGGAGGGCCCAGTTGCGGTGCCAGGCCATGTCGGTGGTGCAGTTGACCTCGACGGCGGTGCCGGCCTCGAACTCGCGCTCGAGCACGCGCTCGAAGAGGAGGTTGCCGGGCCCGAGGCGGGCGTGGCGTTCGTCGTAGGCGATCTTGAGGAGGACGAGGGCGCCGGCGGTGCGCACGCCGAGGTGCATGGCGGCGGGGGCGCCGGCGATCTCGAGGGTGTGCCACTCGAGGCGGCCGCGGGCGGCGAAGCCGGCGACGAGCTCGCGGTAGAAGGCGGTGAGGCGCGGGTCGAGCGAGATGGCGGTGCCGGCGCGGCCCTTCCAGCCGGCGGCCTCGAGGGCGAGGAAGCGGTCGAGGGTGGCGGGCGAGGCGTCGGGGCCGCGGTCGAGGCGGATGGCGACGCCGGGCTCCTTCGCGAGGCGGTTGCCGGCCTTGCGGACGTTGCGGCGGAAGTTGTCGGAGAGGGTGGCGCGGAGGGCGGCGAGGCTCGAGCCGGCGATCGGCGCGTAGGAGCCGCGTTCGTCGGTGTCGCGGACGACGGGGCCGGGGAGGCGGGCGGTCGCGAGCGCGGCGAGGGTGCGCGAGCCGTCGCGGACGCCCGCGAGGGTGAGCGAGCGCGCGCCGGGCGCGAGGGCGAACGCGCCCGCGACGAGGGCGGCGAGGTCGTCGGCGGAGGCGGTGGGGGCGAGGAGGGCGTCGCCGGACTTCGTGTGGTCGTCGCGGGGGGCGACGAGGGTGGGGCCGAGGCGGC
>JAEUHO010000065.1 GCA_016795345.1 Planctomycetia bacterium
GACGCCCAGCCGGTGCCGACGGCGGCGGCCGTGGCCGCCGCGAGCACGCCCGCCGTCGCCGGGAGCGCCACGACGAGCCGCGGCCCGACGGCGTCGAGCAGGCGCCCGCCGAGGGCCGCGACCGCCGCCTGCGTCGCGGTCGTCACGGCGAAGGTCGCGAGCGCCCACGCCGAGAGGGCCGCGAGGTGGCCCCGCGCGCGGCCGCGCGTGAGCGCGGCGCTCGCCGAGAGCGCGGCGCGCGGGCTCGTCGCGGGGTCCTCGAGCAGGATCGGCAGCGCGAACAGCCACCGCAGCGCGAGGCGCAGCAGGACCGCGCCGAGCGCGAGCAGCAGCGCGCCCGCGACCGCGACGCCGGTCCAGAAGGCGGGCGGCCGCAGCGCGAGCAGGCCGTTCAGGTCGTCCTCGCCCCAGATCGCCTGCAGCGCGGCGACCGTCGCGACCGCGAACGGCGCCGCCACCACGACGCCGACCCCGACCTGCAGCAGCCCGAGGCGCAGCAGGCGCGGCCCCGCGCGGACGAGGCCGGCCATGGCCCCGAGGGCGCCGCTCGGCGGGTCCGAGAGGACGCGCAGCAGCCCGGCGACGTGGAGGTACGCCCCCGCGACGGTCACGGCGAGGACCGTCAGCGCCGCGGACGCGCCAGGCGCCGAGAGGAGGAACGTCGCGATCTCGAAGTTGCCGACGGACGCGCTGCCGTACCGCAGGAGCCACATCCGGAGCAGCCACGCGGCGACAGGCACGATCACCGCGGCCTCGAGCACGCCGAACAGCAGCGACACCCCGAGCACCGCCCGCCAACGGGCGCCCACGCGCCGCAGGACGGCGAGCGTGCGCGGCAATGTCGAGGCGAGGGACACGGATCGCTCCGGCGCACGGGGACGCGAGGCCCGGCCGCGGCCCCGGTCGGGGCCGCGGCTACTTCGGCAGGCGCGGCGCCTTGCGGACCGGCTTCGCGCCGAGGTCCGGGACGCGCGGCTGCTCGCGTTCGATGCGGGCGAGCACGAGCTCGATCGCCTTGTCGAGCTGCGGGTCGCGACCCGCCGCGTGGTCCTGCGGCGCGATCTCGACCTCGACGTCCGGGTCGGTGCCGTGGCCCTCGATGGCGAAGCCCACGTCGGTGAACCAGAAGCCGAACTCGGGCTGCGTCGTGACGGTCCCGTCGACCAGCGCGTGCCGCGGCCAGATGCCGACCACCCCGCCCCACGTCCGCTTGCCGACCAGCGGCCCGAGCCCGTAGAGCTTGAAGTTGTGGCTGAACATGTCGCCGTCGCTGCCGGCGTACTCGTTCGTGACCGCGACCATGGGCCCCATGGGCGAGTCGTCGGGGTAGGGCGTCACGCCCATCCACCGGCTCGTGTTGTAGCCCCGGCGCTTGCGCGCGAGCTTCTCGAGGAGGAGCTGGCTCACGTGGCCGCCGCCGTTCCAGCGGACGTCGATCACGAGGCCGAGCCGGTCCACCTCGGCGCCGAAGTAGCGGTGGAACTCGCTCCAGCCGCGCGGGCCCATGTCGGGGACGTGGACGTAGCCGACGCGGCCGCCGGTGGCGGCGTGGACGCGCGCGCGGTTGCCCTCGACCCAGTCGCGGTACCGCAGCACGGTCTCGTCGCGCATCGTCCGGACGGCGACGGCGCGGGGCGCGCCGCCGGGCGCGCGCACCGTGAGGGTCACGTCCTTGCCCGCGGCGTGGACGAGGCGCGAGGCCGGCGACGCCGCCGGCCCGACGGGCTCGCCGTCCACCGCGAGGATCGCGTCGCCGACGGCGACGCCCGTGCCGGGGAGCGCGAGCGGCGAGGCCGCGGACGCGTCCCACGAGTCGCCGCGCGGCAGGCGGGCGATGCGCCAGGTGCCGTCGGCGTCGAGCGCGAGGTCGGCGCCGAGGAGGCCCTGCGGGAACGAGGGCGCGCCGCGGTAGTCGCCGCCCATCTCGTAGGCGTGCGACGTGCCCATCTCGCCCTGGAGCTCCCAGAGGAGGTCCGAGAACTCGGCGCGCGTCGCGACGCGGTCCACGAGGGGCAGGTAGCGGTCGTGGACCGCGACCCAGTCGATGCCCGAGAGGTCCGGCGTCCAGAACTGGTCGCGCTGCAGGCGCCAGGCCTCGCGGAAGATCTGCTTCCACTCGTCGCCCGGGACCACGGGGACGCGCAGGCGGTCGAGGTCGATCCACCCCGACTCGCGCGACGCGTCGTCCTTCGCCGGCAGGTCCGCCGCCTTGGACGACGACGCGACGGCGCGCAGCCGCCGCCCCGCGCGCAGCAGCAGCGTCTTGCCCGACGCCGAGAGCGACGCCGACGTGACGTGGTCGGCGACAGTGACGGCCTTGTCCTCGTCGAACACCCACGCCTCGAGGGTCGCCTTGGCGGGCGGCTCGGACGAGCGCCAGGAGTCGCCGTCGAGCGTCCCCTCCACGGGCACCGAGAGGAAGAACGCGCGCCCCTTCGCCGCGAGCGTGCCGACGTAGCGGCCCTCCGGCACGGGGAACGCGAGCACGCGGTCCTCGATCCCGTCCCAGTCGATCGCCACGGGCGCCGGGGCCTCGCCGTCCTTCGCCGCGGGCTTGGCCTCGCCCTCCTTCGGCGCCGGCGCGGCCGGCGTGTCGGCGCCGCCCGGCGCGCGCGGCGGCCTCGCCGGGCCCGGGAAGGGCGACGCGAGGTCCTTGCGCAGCGGCAGCAGGCACGGCCGGCTGCCCTTCTGGAAGCCGAGGTCGAAGTAGTGGCTGTCGTAGACCGGGTCGAAGACGCGGTACGAGACGAAGTAGAGGTACTTGCCCTCGGGGTCGAACGAGGGCTGGCCCTCGCGGAAGTCCGAGCGCGTGACGCGGCGCACCGCGCCGTCGGTCGCGTCCCAGACGTGGATCGACGACGTGCGGCGCGAGTCCGAGAAGCCGTACGCGAGGAAGCGGCCGTCCGCGGACCACGCGAGGCCGTCGGTCCGGTCGAACGGGCTCTGCTCGACGACCTTCGCCGTGCCGGCGGCGAGGTCGACGACGATCACCTCCTGCCGCTGGTTCGTCACGGCGACGCGGTCGCCGCCGGCCGGCGCGACCGCGAGGTCGAGCGTGCGGCCGAGGTCGGCCTCGACGCGGCGCACGACGCCCCCGTCGGGCCCGAGCACCACCAGGGCCTCCTCGCCGCCCTCGTCCGAGATCGCGACCAGACGCTTCCCGTCGGGCATCCAGCGCGCGAGGCGGTGGCGCACGGGCCCCGCCGTCCCGCGCCGCGCGGGCGCGCCGTCCCAGAGCCCCATCGTCCACACGCCGCCGCGCACCACCGCGCCGACGGAGTGCCCCTCGGGGTGCACGTCGGCCGACTCGAGCCAGCGCCCGGGGGCGACGTACTTGCGGTTGCGGTGCGCGCGCGCGCTGTGGAGCACCACCTCGACCTTGCGCGTCGTGCGCGCCGCGGGGTCGAACACGAACAGGTCGGCGCCCGCGTGGTAGACGATGCGGCGGCCGTCCGTGGCCGGGAACCGCACGTAGAAGTCCTCGTGGTGCGTCTCGCGGCGCAGGTCGCCGCTGTCGGGCCGGCACGAGTAGAGGTTGCCGTGGCCCTCGTGGTCCGCGAGGAAGTAGACGCGCTCCCCCACCCACATCGGCGTCGCGAGGTTCCCCGCGAGCTTCACGAGCGGGGCGAACGCGCCGCTGCCCGCGCGGTCGATCCAGATCGTGCCCGCGGTGCCGCCGCGGTACCGCTTCCACCGCGCCGGGTCGCCCGAGTTGCGGCCGATGACGACGCCCGGGCCGCCGGGCTGGTGGCCGATCGCGCGGGCCGGGCCCATCTTGAGCGGGCGCGGCGCGCCCGCGCCGTCCGCGCGGACGCCGACGAGGTGCTGGTAGCCGCGGAAGGGCTGTCCGGCGTCCGTCGAGATCAGGACCTCGGCGCCGTCCCGCGACCAGCCGACGGTGGTCGTGAGCGCGCCGAGCCACGTCAGCCGGCGCGGGTCGCCGCCCGCGGCGTCCATCACGTACGCCTCGGCGGGGCCGTCGTCGCGGCCCGTGAACGCGAGGTGCCGGCCGTCGGGCGAGAACACCGGGAACGCCACGGCGCCGGGCGCCGCCGTCAGCCGGCGCGCCGCCCCGCCCCCGACGGGCACCGCCCAGAGGTCGTCCTCCGAGATGAAGACGATCGTGTCGCCGTGGATCGTGGGATGGCGGTAGTAGCCGGGGCCGGTGGACATCGGAGTCTCCCGGCGCCCGCCGCGGTCGGCGGAGGGCGCCGGGGAGGGATTGAAGGCGACCCGTGGAACGCTCGCAACGCGGGCGCGACCGAGTCGCGGCCGGGACGGCCACCGGGCCTCGCGTGCCGTCCACCGGGCCTGGCGTACCGGGAGCCCGGTCCCGGGCCCGGGGACGCGAGGCCCGTCCGCCGCCGTGAACGCGGCCGGCCTCGGGGGCCCGGTGGCGCCGGCGCCCGCGCTCGGGATCCGATCGGTCCCGGCGCCCGATCAGTCCTCGGGCACCGTCGCGGCGTCGAGGTCGATCCGGCCGGCGCCCAGGCCGCCGGCGAAGTCGGGGTTGACGTCGTCCACGGGCACGGCGGTGGTGCTCAGCCACGCCAAGTGCTCCGCGTACGGCACGGGCTCGATGCCCGCCATCACCGCCGCGAACCCGCCGCTCGCGAGCGCGGCGGCGAACGACGTCCCGCTCCACCGCGCGACGCCGGACGGCGACAGCGGGTGCGCGCCGAGGAGGTCCTCGCCGGGCGCGACGAAGTCCACCTGCGGCCCGAACGCCGCGAACGCGCTGCGCACGTCCACGAGGTCCACCGACGTCACCGCGATGGTGGCGGGGTGCGAGGCCGGGAAGTCCACGGCGCCCGCGCGGTTGCCGGCCGACGCGACGACCGGCACGTTGCGCGCCTGCGCGTACTCGACGGCCTGCCGGATGAGCCGCAGGTCGCGGTCGAGCCCGCCGCTGAAGTTGATGACCGTCGCGCCGTTCTGCGCGGCCCACACGATCGCGCGGGCCACGCCCGCGGCCGTGCCCATGGCGTCGCCGTCGAGCGCGCGGATCGGCATGATCTTGCAGGCCGGCGCGACGGCGAGGATCAGGCTGGCCACGAACGTGCCGTGCCCGACGCCCTCGTCGACGTGGCCGTCGCGGTTGTCGTCGCGGCCGTTGCCCTCGTCGGTCGGGTCGTTGTCGCCGCCGATGAAGTCGTAGCCCGTGGGCAGGAGCCGGCCGGCGAGGAACGGGTGGGTGAAGTCCACGCCCGTGTCGATCACGGCGACGACGGCGCCCGCGCCGAGCCGTCCGCGCGATTGCGAGGCGCGGGCGCCGAGGCGCTCCACCGCGACCTGCGAGCGGATGCCGGAGAGGTCCTCGTCCACGAACGCGGGCACCGTCGTGCCGTCGCCCTCCGGGAACTTCACGTCCTCGTCGGGCTGC
>JAEUHO010000130.1 GCA_016795345.1 Planctomycetia bacterium
GCGGCGCCCGCCCCGTCCCCGTCGCCCGCGTGCCCCACGGGCTCGACCGGCACGCCGTCGTCGGACGGGCCGTCCGCCGCGCGCGAGAGGCCCACGAACAGCGCGGCCGCGACGGCCACCGCCCCGAGGCCCCGGATCCCCCACGCCCCCACCGTCCCCCGACGCCGTCCGTCCATGGATCCCTCCGTCCGACGTTCCCCGCTCGAACCCCGTCCACGTCACGTGCATCGCGCCGCCCCGCCGCCACGCCCGCGCGCGACACGACGAACGCGGCCGATGCGCGGCACGCCTCCGCATCCTCGGGACCCGCGCCGTCGCCCGGCGCTGGGGGCCCGATCCCCCCGAACCCCCGCCCGGCGCTGCGTCCCCGGCGCGCGGCGGTCCCGCGGAGGGGCGTCGTCGCCGACGCCCCTCCACGGCCGGCCCGGAGGCCGCGCGTCAGTACCGACCGGCGGGCGGGCCGTCGGCGACGGCCGGGAGCCCGAGGTCGCCGCACCCGCCGTCCTCCGGGAGACCGTCGCCCCCCCCATCGGTCGGCCCCACCGGCGCCGGCCACGGCGACGACTCCGGCAGCGGGCACCCGCCCGGCCCGGCGCCGTCCGCCGCGCGGGGCACGAGCGGCCCGTCGGCGGGCGCCGGCCCGCCGAGCGGCACGAACGGCGCGCCGCCGTCCGGCGGGAGCAGCGGCCCGAGCGGGACCACGGGCCCCGTCGGCGACGGCGTCGCCGGCAGCGGCTGCGCGGGGACGGGCAGCGTCGGCGACGGGGTCGTCGGGACCGGCGTCGACGGCGAGGGCGTCGTCGGGACGGGGGTCGGCGACGGCGCGCCGCCGACCGGCGGGTCGTCCGGCGTCGTCACGGGCGGCGCCTTCGGCGGCAGCGGCTGCGTCCCGGGCGGCGCCGTCGGCGGCACCGTCGGAGGGGTCGTGGGCGGCGGGGTCGTGGGCGGCGGCCGCTTCACGCAGGCCAGGCACCCCGACGCGCGCACCTCGGAGAGCTGGTGGACCACGGCGAGGGTGAGCTCCTGCCGCGCGCCGTCGCTCCCGCTGAACCACTCGTGGTCGCGGACGCTGAAGTCGCCGTCGAACCACGTGTGCACGTCCGCCACGGTCGTGTCGGGGCACGGCAGCGCGCGCGTCACCGTCGTCGACCCGGTCACCGCGTGCTCGCGCTCGGCGCGCGGCAGGGTCGAGAACGTCTCGTACGTCATCTCCTCGCCCCACGAGAACCCGAGCCCGGCGCCGACCCCGAGGCCCTTGTCGTCGACCTTCACGTCGAGCTTCGGGCCGAGGACGCGCGACGTCTTCGCCGACGACGGCGACGTGAGCGCGAACCGCGCGCCCTCGTGGACCTCGCGGCCGTCCACGAGCCGCAGCCGGACGGCGAAGTCCTGCTCGATCGTCTTGTCCTCGAAGAAGTCGCCCTCGACCCCGTCCGTGTTGACGATGTCGCGGTTCCACGTGACGAAGTAGTCGTCGCGGAACGTGAGCTCGGTCGCGCGGACGGCCGGGCCGTTCGTGACCGTCGCGGACTCGGTGCCGTGGTAGCGGATCCGCCACGTCTCGTAGGCGCCGTCCTCGGCCTCGAGCACGATGCGGAGGAAGCAGCTCGCGCCGCGGGCCGCGAACCGGTACATGAAGTAGCCGTCGATGCCGAACGTGTCGAGGTCGCCGCCGCCGTCGTGCGTCAGCGTGGTCCCCTCGGCGTCCGTCGCGCGCTCCGTCCCCTGCCCCGTCGGGTAGCGGTCGAGCGGCCTCCACACGTCGAGGCCGGGCGCCGACGTCTCGGGGTCGCGCGTCTCCTCGGTCCGTCGGAACGTCACGTTCCCGGTGCACAGGTCCACCACCGGCGGCAGGATCATCGCCCGCCAGGCCCCCTCGAGGTCGAGGATCGACGGGTCGCCCGACGTCGCGTACCGCTCGCCCGCGCTCGCGATCGCCGCGAGGGCGAACACCGCGCCCGCCGCCACCGCCCCGAGCCGCCGCCGGCGCGGGCCGCGCGCCGCGCCTCCCCCGCCGTGGTCCCGTCCCCGTCCGTCGTGTCCGATCGTCATCGCACCCTCCCGGCCTCCGCGCACCGCGTCGGCCATCACCGTGGGCCTTCCGACCCGTTGCGGCCTGTCCGGCGGGCCGCACGTGCGCACCCGCCCTCCGTCCTCGCGCGAGCCGCCCGCCGGTTGCGGCCGTTCCGGCGCGGGCTTTCTCCCGGCGCGCCGGAGGGCTACCCTCGGCCCATGCCCTCCCCGACCCTCGCCTCCGTCTCCGCCCGCGAGATCCTCGACTCCCGCGGCAACCCCACCCTCGAGGCCGACGTCGTCCTCTCCGACGGGAGCCGCGGCCGCGCCGCCGTGCCGAGCGGCGCCTCCACCGGCGCCCACGAGGCCTGCGAGCTCCGCGACGGCGGGTCCCGCTTCGGCGGGAAGGGCGTCCGCGAGGCCGTCGCCCACGTCGGCGGCCCCCTCGCCGCGGCGGTCCGCGGGCGCGACGCGACGGACCTCGCCGGGCTCGACGCCGCCCTGCGCGCCGCCGACGGGACGCCCAACCTCGGCCGCCTGGGCGCGAACGCGGTCCTCGCGGTCTCGCTCGCGACCGCCCACGCCGCCGCCGCGGCGACGAAGGCGCCGCTCTACCGCTTCCTCGGCGAGCGGTTCGGGGTCAAGGCCTGGAGGCTGCCGGTCCCGATGATGAACGTGCTCAACGGCGGCGCCCACGCCGACAACGGGCTCGACGTCCAGGAGTTCATGGTCGCGCCGGTGGGCGCGGGGTCGTTCGCCGAGGGCCTGCGCTGCGGCGCCGAGGTGTACGCCGCGCTGAAGACCCTGCTCAAGGGCCGCAAGGCGTCCACCGCCGTCGGCGACGAGGGCGGCTTCGCCCCCCGCCTCCCGTCGAACCAGGCCGCCCTCGAGGCGGTGGCCGAGGCCGTCGGCAAGGCCGGCTACCGCCTCGGCAAGGACGTCGCCCTGGCCCTCGACGTCGCCGCCACCGAGCTCTACGCCGACGGCACCTACCGGTTCGAGGGGCGCCGCGTCGCCGCCGCCGAGCTGATCGGGGTCTACGAAGGATGGAAGGCTTCCCATCCGATCTACTCCATCGAAGACGGCCTGGCCGAGGACGACTGGGACGGCTGGGCCGCCCTGACCCGACGGATGGGCGCACAGGTGCAACTGGTGGGCGACGACCTCTTCGTGACGCAGAAGGCCCGGCTCGAGCGCGGCATCGCCGCGCGCGTGGCGAACGCCGTGCTCGTGAAGCCCAACCAGGTCGGCACGCTCACGGACACCCTCGAGACCGTCGCCGTCGCGTTCGGCGCGCGGTACGGCGCCGTGATGTCGCACCGCTCGGGCGAGACCGAGGACACGACCATCGCCGACCTCGCCGTGGCGACGGGCTGCGGCCAGATCAAGACGGGCGCCCCCTGCCGCAGCGAGCGCGTCGCGAAGTACAACCGGCTGCTGCGCATCGAGCAGGAGCTCGGCGCCGCGGCGACCTACGGGCTGCGGACCGCGTGACCCCGCGCCCCGGCCCGCTCCTGCCCCACGCGAACGCCGACGACCGTCGGCCGCTCCCGGGCTGGTCGTTGCCGATCGCGCTCCTCGGCCTGGCCATCCTGCTGGTCAGCACCCTCCCGGCGCTCGTCGCGCGACGCCGCCTCGAGGCCGCCGAGCGCCGCATGAACGACGAGATCCGCGAGCTCGACGCCACGACCGAGCGCATCGTCCGCGACCGCCAGGCCGTCCTGTCGGACCGGTTCGTGCTCGACCGCGCGCTCCGCGAGCTGCTCGAGCCGGGCCCGCGGGTCGCGTTGCCCCGCGGCGGCCCGTGAGCCGCGCCGCGACGGGGTGACGCGAGGCCCGGGGCACGGCGACGCGAGGCCCGGCGGCCGGCGACCCGCAGTTCCGGGCGCTTCGACCCGCGGCGCGGGGCGCTTGGACGCGAGGCCCGGGGCGTGGCAACGCGAGGCCCGGTCCGCGGCGGCCCGCGCCGACGTGTGCGATGATGCGCGGATGCGCGTCCGGCTCCCCCTTCTGCTCGCGCTCGCGACACTCGTCGCGCACCCGCGCGCCGCGAGCCCGGGCGAGGGCGCCGCGCGCCGCGCGGCCCCGCCGGCCGAGAACGTCTCGTACGTCCCGTCCGACGACCCCGTCCAGCGGAAGGCGTTCGCCGCCGCCGACGAGGCGGCCGCGGCGGGCGACGCGCTGAAGGCCGCGCGGACGC
>JAEUHO010000144.1 GCA_016795345.1 Planctomycetia bacterium
GCGCCGCCTCGGTCACCTTCGACTGGCAGTGGCGCACCTTGCCGTTGGGGCCCGGGAGGATGCGCTCCTCGCGGTGCAGGACCACGTCGAGCTCGCCGAAGAACAGGTCCGTGACCGCGGCCCGGAAGTCGGCGAGGTCGTCCGGGCGGAAGTTCGGGCCCGGCACGTACCGCACGTCGAGCCGGTCGATGCGCTCCTGCACGAACTGCGCGTCGAGGATCCCGTGCGACTCGAACCCGAGGCCCCGCACGTCCGCCAGCACGCCGGGGACGCGCCGACCGGACGGCAGGAGGAACACGTCCACCTCGCGCCCCTCGAGCCGCGCGAGCACCGGCCGCGGGTCGCCGCACGGGCAGGGCTCGGCGTCGAGGGCCCCGCGGTCGCCGATCTCGTAGCGGATCAGCGGCATGGCGAGGTTCAAGAGGTCGGTCACGAGCAGCCGCCCGTCGTCGAGGGTCTCGACGTGGACGCCGGCGGTGTTCACGTGGAGCCGGTGCTCCTCCGGGCACTCCGAGGCGATCCAGCCGCACTCGCGCGCGCCGTAGAACGTGAACACCTCGGCGTCGAGCGTCTCGCCGACGCGCTCGCGCTGCGCCGGCAGCGTCGGCTCGGCCGTCAGCACGACCATGGGCACGCGCAGCGGCACCCCGCGCTCCGCCGCGCGGCGGGCCAGCAGGTCGGTCGCGCTCGGGTACCCCTGGAGCACCGCGGGCCGGAACCGCCGCAGGGCGTCGATGTGCGCGTCGAGCCGCGCGTCGGACAGGTCGCCCGCCGGCAGGAAGATCGCGCCCTCGACGAGGCGGCCGAGCACGAAGTCCTTGGCGCGCCGCAGCGGGTCCTGGCGCAGGTCCGGGCCGTCGCGCGACGCGCCCCACAGGTAGGCCGCGCGATAGCCGCGCCGCCAGCCCATCCGCGCCCGCAGCGCGATCGCGACCGCGTTCTTCTGCTCGATGCACTCGTGCGTCTGGAAGAACGGCACCGGCTCCGACGTCGTGCCGCCCGACCGGTGCACGACGAGCCGCTCGGGGTCGTAGCGCGTCGAGATCATCTCGCGCGCCCGCTCCTGGATCTCCCCGCGCCGCAGCGGCGCCAGCGACGCGAGGTCGGCGACGGACGTCATCCGGCTCGGGTCGAACCCCGCCTCCGCCATGCGCCGCGCGTGGAAGGGCACGGTGTCGCGCGCGTGCTGCAGCAGCGCCTTGAGCCGCGCGAACGTGTCCGCGCGCTGCACCGCCCCCGGCGCCTCGAGCTGCCGCCGGAACCCGCGCACGTGGTCGAACACGCGGTCGCCGCGCAGGCGCGCCACCAGCGGCTTCAGGACGGCGCCGCGCAGCGGCGCCATGGCGTCGGCGACCTGCCTCACGGGACGGCCCCCGCCGCGGGCGGCGGCGTCAGCCGGCCCCGCAGGTACCCGACGCCGAGGCCCGCGTGCAGCACCGGGAACGCCCACGCGGCCCGCACGACGCCGAGCGGGCCGTCGCGCCGCGCCGCGACCGCCGCGAACCCCAGCGCGAGGAGCGCGTACAGCGCGTACCCGCCCGCGACGACGAGCGCTAGCGCGCGCGGCAGCCACGGCGCCGCGGCGAGCGCCGGCAACCCCGCGACGAAGGCCGCGGGCACGAGGCTCTCGACGGCGAACGACGACGGGTGCTTGCGGTGCAGCCGCGCGCGCCCGAGGCCGTAGCGGTGCATCTGCCGGAACAGCCCGCGGTACGTCGTCCGCGGCTCGTACGCCACCGCGAGCCGGTCGCTCGTCCAGGTCACGAGGCCCGCCGCGGCCACGCGCGTGTTGAACTCGACGTCCTCGCACGCGTCGAAGCCCGCGTCGAACGGGCCCACGCGCTCGAACACCTCGCGCCGGTACATCGCGCCGCTGCTCACCGGGCTCACCTCGCGCTCGCCGCCGCGGAAGATCTCCGACGCGGTGCTGTGCCCGAACGGCGACGACCGCGCCGCCGCGATCGCCCGCGCGACGCGCCCCCCGCCCGACGGCACCAGCGGCTGCGGCCGCGCGAGGCACGCCGCGCCCGTCCGCTCGAACAGCTCCACCATGTCCGCGAGCATCGTCGCGCTCGGCACGCGGCAGTGCCCGTCCACGTACGCGACGAACCGCCCGCGCGCGGCCGCCGCGCCGATCGCCCGCGCCGCCGACGACAGCCGCCGCGGGTTGTCGAGCAGGCGCACGCGCGCGTCCTTCGCCGCGACGGCCTCGACCCGCGCCCGCGTGTCGTCCGTCGAGCGCCCGTCCACGACGAGCACCTCCATCCGCTCGGGCGGGAACCGCTGCGCCAGCAGGTCGCCGAGCACCGCCTCGACGTGGGCCCCCTCGTTGCGCACCGGCACCACGACCGTGACCTCGAGGGTCGCGGGCGGCGCGCTGGTCGGCGGGGCGGCGGGGGGGGGCATGGGGTCGTCGGAGGTCGTCGGGGAACGGCGAGGAACGGCGGGAGGCGGCGGGAGGGGGTCAGGGGAGCGGGACGCGAGGCCCGCGCGGGGACGCGTTCGCGGTTTCGTAGGCTCGCGGCACCCGATTCCATTCTCATCGGCCGGGGGCGGCTCCCCCCCACAGGGCCGGGGCGCGATCGGCGCGGGTCCGGTCCGCCCGGGCCTCGCGTGCGACGACCCGAGAGGTCGCGCAGGTCGAGGGGTAGCATCGGTCGATCTTGAAGCGTGCCCGGGCCGAACGCGCCCGGACCCGCCGGACCGACGGCGCCCGCCGGCCCGGAATCGCCCCCGAACCCGCCCCCGACGCTTCCTCCGTCCCGCCCGCCCCCGCCCCTCGCCCCCCGCAGCCCCCCCTTCGCCCCGACCCCGAGTGCCCCCGCGCCCGTGAGCCCGGTCCGCCCCCCTCCGTCGCCGTCGGCCGTCGTGGCCGGGGCGCCCGTCGGACGCGCCGCGTGATCCGCCGCGCCGCCTGGCACCTCGTGACGGGCCGCAAGGAGCCCGGGTGGGCCGCGCGCGTCGCGACGCTGCGCGAGGTCGCGGCGATGTCGCCGGCGGCGTACCGCGCGCGGACCGACGCGGCGCTCGCCGCGCACCTGCGGTGGGCCGCGACGACGGTGCCCGCGCTCGCGGGGAAGGTGGCGCCGGACGCGCCGCTCGCGGCGTTCCCGGTGCTGACGCGCGCGCGACTGCAGGCCAACCTCGAGGCGCTGCGCGACCCGACGCGGCCGCGCGAGGCGTTCGTGCTCGAGGCGAGCGGCGGTTCGACGGGCGCGCCCGTGCGCGTGTGGCGCGACGTCGAGACGTCGCGGTGGACGTTCGCGCAGGAGGTGCACCTCCTCGAGACGTGGGGCCTCGCGCCGTGGTGCCGGCGGGCGTACCTGTGGGGCGACGACCGCGAGCAGCGCGACGTGCCGTGGAAGGAGCGCGTGGTGCGGCGGCTGCTGCCGAACCTGTTCCTGAACGCGTTCGGCATGGACGAGGCGCGGATGGCCGGGTTCGCGGACCGGCTCGACGCGTTCCGGCCGGAGATGGTGCAGGGCTACGCGACGGCGCTCGACCTGTTCGCGTCGTTCCTGCTCGCGACGGGCCGACCGGTGGCCGCGCCGGCGGTGGTGCGGTCGTCGGCGGAGGCGTTGTCGGCCGAGGCGCGCGCGCGGATCGAGCGGGCGTTCCGCGCGCCGGTCCGCGACGTGTACGGGTCGCGCGAGAGCACGCACCTCGCGGCGCAGTGCGCGCACGGCGGCTACCACGTGCTCGGCGCGGGCCGTGTCGTCGAGATCGTGGACGACGCGGGGGCGCCGGCGGCGCCGGGCGTGCCCGGGCGCGTGCTCGTGACCGACCTCACGAACCGCGCCATGGCGCTCGTGCGGTACGAGAACGGCGACGTCGCGTCGTGGGCGCCGGAGGGCGCGCCGTGCCCGTGCGGCGCGCCGTTCCCGCGGATCGAGCGCGTGCACGGCCGCACGAGCGACTTCCTCACGACGCCCGGCGGGCGGCGGATCCACGGCGAGTGGTTCACGCACCTCTTCTACGGGCGCGAGGGCGTCGCGAAGTTCCAGGTGCACCAGCGGTCGCTCGGACGAGTGGAGGTGCGGACCGTGGGCCCGGCGACGGAGGAGGCCCTCGCGCCGGTGCTCGCCGCGATCCGCGGCGCCATGGGCCCCGAGGTCGTCGTGGCGTGGGAGCGCGTCGACGCGATCCCGCTCACGAAGGCCGGCAAGCACCGGTTCACGCTGTCCGACGTCCCGTTCCTGCCGGGCGCACCATGAGCGAGGCGGCGCGCCGCGTCCTCCTCCTGTGCGACGCCTACTGGAACCCGCACGGCGGGACCGAGGGCCAGATCCACGCGCTCGTCGCGAACCTGCCCGCGCCGTGGTCGGCGGAGCTGTGGATCGCGCACCACTCGCCGTTCCTCGCGGAGCACCCGTTCCCGTGCCGCACGCGCTCGCTGCGGCTCGGGTCGCTCTCGCGGCCGTGGACGTGGATGCGGGTGCGGCGGCTCGGCCGCGAGGTGCGCCGGCGCGGGTTCGACCTCGTGCAGACGTTCATGGGCGACGCGAGCCTCGTGGGCCCGGTGATGGCGCGCGTGGCGGGCGTGCCGGTGCTCGTCTCGCGGCGCGACCTCGGCTTCTGGCACACGCCGCGGACCGTGTCGCTCCTGCGCCGCACGGGCCGGCTCGCCGACGGCTTCCTCGCGAACGCCGAGGCGGTGAAGCGCCACGTCGTCGAGGTCGAGCACGTCCCGCCGGCCGACGTCGCGGTGGTGCACAACGGGCACGCGTTCGACGGGTTCGCGCGGCCGCGCGCGGCCGGCCTGCGCGCGGCCCACGGCATCCCCGACGACGCCGTCGTCGTCGTGCTGCTCGCCAACCTGAAGCCGCTCAAGCGCCAGCCGGACCTCGTCGAGGCGGCCGCGCGGCTCGTGCGGCGCCACCCGCGCCTCCACGTGCTGCTGCTCGGCGGCGGCCCGCAGGACGACGTGCGCGCGACGGCGGCGCGGTGCGGCGTCGAGGGCCGCGTGACGGTCCACCACGCGCAGGGCGGCGCCATCGACTTCCTCCACGAGGCGGCGGTCGGCGTGCTCTGCTCGGAGACCGAGGGGCTCTCGAACGCGGTGCTCGAGTACATGGCGTGCGGGCTGCCCGTCGTCGCGACCGACGTCGGCGGCAACCCGGACCTCGTGGTGCCGGGCGAGACGGGGTTCCTCTACCCGCCGGGCGACGTCGCGGCGCTCGCGAGCCATCTCGACGCGCTGCTCGGCGACGACGCGCTCCGCGCGCGGATGGGCGCGGCGGCGACCGCGCGCTTCCGCGACCGGTTCGGGCTCGCGCGCATGGTCCGCGAGACGGTCGCCGTCTACGACCGCGTGCTGCGCGGCGAGCCGGTGGGGCGCGAGGCGGGGCGGGACGCGGTCGAGGGTCCCGGGACCGCGAGGCCCGGCGGCCCGCAGGTCGCCGGCGTGGCCGCGGTCGCGGCCGCGGTCGCGGCGGACGGCGGGCGCGCGGGCCTCGCGTCCCCGTCGCCGGCGGGCCGCGCGTTCGTCGGGCCCCTCGAGACGGTGACCGACCTCGCGCGCGTGGAGGCGCTCGCGCCCGCGTGGGCCCCGCTCGTCGGGGACCGGCAGTTCTTCCTGACGCCGACGTGGGTGACGACGTGGCTGCGGTGGGCGGCGCCGGCGGTGACGCCGCACGTGCTGGTCGCGCGCGACGGCGGCGGCGCGGTCGTCGGCGTGCTGCCGCTCGCGCGGCGCGGGCGGACGCTCGAGCTCGCGGGCGCGGCCGAGGGCGCGGACCACCTCGACGTCGTCGCGGCCCCCGGACGGGCCCATGAGGTGGCCGAGGGGTTCCTCGCCCACCTCGAGGCCCTCCCCCCCGACGGCTGGGCCCGGCTCGTCCTGCGGCACGTCGCGGAGGACGGGGCGTTGCGGCACGCGGTGCGGGCGCGGCGGTGGCGCTTGCCGTACCGCGAGGCGATGGCGACGGTGTGCCCGTTCGTGGCGGTGGCGGGCACGTACGACGACTACCTGAAGCGGTTCTCGGCGAAGCACCGCGGGAACCTGCGGCGGCAGGTGCGGGCGTGGCGCGAGGACCCGGCGGTGACGATCGTGCGGGCGACGGACCCGGCGGCGGCGGCGGACGCGGTCGACGTCGTGATGGCGCTGCACGCGAAGCGGTTCGCGGCGCGCGGCGCGGCGACGGCGTTCGCCGGCGAGTCGATCCGGCGGCTGCACCGGGCGCTGGCGCCGGCGCTCGCGGCCGAGGGGCGGCTCTCGATCGTGACGCTGCGGGCGGGCGGGGTGCCGGTGGCGGCGCATTACGGCTTCCGGTTCGGCGGGCGGCTCCTGCACTTCCAGGGCGGGTTCGACCCCGCGTTCCGCGACCGTTCGCCGGGGACCGCCCTGACGACGATGGTGCTCGAGGACGACGTCTTCGGGGGCGGCCTCACCGAGTACGACTTCCTGGACGGCGACGAGGCCTACAAGCTCTCGCTCTCGACCGGCGTCCGTCGTCTCTACGACCTGGTCATCTCCCGCCCCACGCTCCCCTCCCGCGCCTTCTCCCTCACCCTCGGCGCGCTGTCCCTGCTCCGCGGAACAAAGGGGTCGTAGCCCTTCGTTCCACGTTCGACAGCGAGACAACGGGGTCGTAGCCCTTTGTTCCACGTTCGACGCCGAACCAACGGGGTCGTAGCCCTTCGTTTCGCCGTCGACAGCGAAACAACGGGGTCGTAGCCC
>JAEUHO010000176.1 GCA_016795345.1 Planctomycetia bacterium
AATGAACCGATTTCGGGCGAGCGCCCGGGAGGCGCATCGCGAGGACCGAGGAGGATCGCGTGTTCCTGACACGCTGACGACGAGTGACGTCGCGAGGCGCCTCCCGCCGCCGCCCGAAGCGCGTCCGTAGTTTCGGAGCAGGCCCTAGGCGAGGAGGGCGTCGATCTGCTTGATGTAGTCGGGCTTGCCGCGCAGGCCGATGAGGCGGCCCTTCTCGACGCCGCCCTTCACGAAGACGACCGTCGGCAGCTGGGTGACGTTGAACTTCACCGCGGTCTGGCGCGCCTTGTCGGCGTCCACGTACACGACCTTCGCCCGGCCGGCGTAGCCCGGGGCGAGGCCCTCGAGGATCGGCTTCAGCGCCTTGCAGGGGCCGCACCAGGTGGCGCCGAAGTCCATCACCACGGGGATCGCGCTCTTGGCGACCTCGGCGTCGAACGTGGTGTCGTTGATCTCGGGCAGGGCCATGGGGGTCTCCGGGAGGTCGAGGGGGCGCGAGTTTACCGCTGCCTCCGACGGGTGCCCCCGGAGGCGTGGACCGGGGGGGGCATTGCCCCCGGATCTCGCGGGGGGGACGCGCGGGCGTACGCTGGCCCCCTTGCCCCCGGCCCGGATGGCCGGTGGGTCCCCTCCGGAGCCATCGATGCGTCGTCTCCTCGCTCTCTCGCTCGCCGCGTTCGCCACCATCGGCGCCCGCGCCGTCCTCGCCGAGGACGCCCCGACCTACACGCTGCCCAAGCAGACCACCTGGAAGGTCGGCGACGTCGTGACCCGCGCCGAGACCGAGAAGATGGTCCAGGGGCAGAAGGTCTCGATGGGCGAGCAGGTCCTCCAGGACGGCAACAACACCGTCGAGACGGCCTTCGACGCCGTGCTGGCCGTGAAGGAGGTCAACGACGAGGGCGACTTCACGAAGGCCCTCGTGTACTTCAAGAGCTGGAAGCGCACCGCGGGCAACGACGTGGACGAGAGCCTCACCGGCGCCCACGTCGAGGTGACCGGCGCCGGCGCGACGCGCAGCGCGAAGGTCGTCACCCCGGACCACCAGATCTCGGTGGACGCGGCGCAGTGGCTCGACAACGAGTTCGGCAAGGGCGCCGGCGACCGCGAGGGCAAGGCCGACGAGATCTTCAACCCGGGCAAGCCGGTCGCGGTCGGCGAGTCGTGGCAGCCCGACCTCGCGAAGGTCCGCGAGATGTTCGGGAGCGACGGCAAGCTCAAGTTCGTGGACGACCAGTGCACCGCCAAGCTGACGCTCGTGTCGGTCGAGGGCAAGGTCGCGACGATCCAGCTCGAGTTCGACCTCCCGACGGCGCCGCTCGAGACGCCCGGCGGCAAGATGAACTGGACCGAGGGCGGGACGTTCGTGATCCGCGCGACGATCAAGAAGAGCCTCGACGCCGGCCTGCACGAGGAGGGCGGCGAGATGACCGCGCGCCTCCAGGGCAAGGCGGCGGCCGAGGGCGGCGTGGTCGTGGCGCTCGACGTGAACGTCTCGAACACCGGCACGATGAAGGCCGGCGGCGAGATGCCGGCGCTCGCCGGCGCGGCCGCCACGAAGTAGTCGCGATCGCGCGATCCCGGGCCCGGCCGTCCCGCGCGGACGGCCGGGCCTTTTCGTGCCCGGGCGGGGCGTGGGGAGGCGCGGGCCCCGGCGACGGCCGGGCCTCGCGTGTGGGCGGCCGGGCCTCGCGTGCGGGCGGCCGGGCCTCGCGTCAGGCGGGGGCGAGCGCGGCCCGGAGCGTCCGCGCGGCGGCCTCGACCTCGGCGAGGGGGCGCGCGTCGTCGGGGCCCGCCTGGAAGACGCGCGGGCCGCGGAGGCGGTCCGGCGTGTCGGCGTACCGCGGGATGACGTGCACGTGCGCGTGGAGCAGCACCTCGCCGAACACGACGACGTAGCCGTGCGCGGCGCCGAGGGCGTCGCGTTGGGCGCGGGCGACGCGGTGGGCCCAGGCGAAGAGGCGCGCGTGGGTCGCGGCGTCGAGGTCGTGGACCGCGCGGACGTGGACCTCGGGCGTGAGGACGACCCAGCCCGCGACGGGGGTGGGCGCGTCCACGGCGTGCACGACGATCCCGTCGGCGCGCGCGAGGACGCCACCCGGCGGCGCGCGGCGGCCGGCGACGAGCTCGCAGGCGGGGCACGGCGTGGTCATGGGGAGAGTCTGGCGCGGCGGGGCGCGCGGCGCCACGGTTCGTCGGCGGGGGCGGGCGGGCCTGGGGCCATGGCCCGGTAGCATCCGGGCGTGCTGCACCTCGGCTTCGACGAAGCGGGCTACGGGCCCCTCCTGGGCCCGCTCGTGGTCGGGATGTCGGGGTTCCGCGTGGCCGACGACGCCGCGGACGGCCCCGGCGTCGACCTGCGCACGCGGCTCGCGGGCCTCGTGACGCACGCCGTCGGGCGGCGCGTGAAGGGCGACCCGGCGGTCGCGATCGACGACAGCAAGCGCGTCCACGGGCGCGACGGCGTCGAGGGCCTCGCGCGCGGCGTGCGCGCCGCCGCGGTGGCGGCCGGGCTCGCGGCCCCCGAGGACCTCGCCGACCTCCTGGCGCGGTTCGGCGACCGGCCCCCCGAGGCGTTCGCGGGCGACCCGTGGTGCGCGGGCCCGGAGGCGGCGCGGCTCGCGCCGTGGGCGCCCCCGCCGGGCTGGCGCGAGGCGTGGCGGCTCCGCGGCGTCGAGCCCGTGGGCCTGCGCGTCGCGCCGGTGACGCCGGCGGAGCTCAACGAGGCGTTCGACGCCGTCGGCAACAAGGGCCGCGTGTTGTTCCTCGCGACGGCGGCGCTGCTCGTGGCCGCGCTCGACGCGTGGCCGGCCGACGACGTCGAGGCGGTGCTCGACCGCGAGGGCGGGCGGCTCGACTACGCGGCCGACCTCGCGTCGGTCTTCCCGTTCCACGAGATCGCGCGCGAGCCCGCGCCCGCGGGCGAGTCGCGGTACGCGTTCCGCGCGGGCGGCCGGCGCGTGCGGCTGCGGTTCGTCACGAAGGGCGACCAGGCGTCGCTCGCGACGGGCCTCGCGTCGATGGCGGCGAAGCTCACCCGCGAGCTGTTCATGGCCCGCTTCAACGCGTGGTTCCTCGCGCGCGCGCCGGGCGTGCGGCCCACGGCGGGGTACGTCGAGGACGGCCGCCGGTTCCTCGCCGACGTGGCGCCCGTCATCGAGCGCGAGGGCATCGACCGGCGGAGGCTCGTGCGGTCGCGGTGACGGACCGCGGGGGCGCGGTCGGGGTCCCGGGACGCGAGGCCCGCTCGCCTACGTCCGCGGCGCCGCCTCGGGCCCCGGCTCGGGCGCCGCGGGGGGCGCGTCGGGCACGCCGAGGGCGAGGAGCGCGGCGCGGGTGCGCTCGGCGAGCACCTTGCGGCCCGCGGAGCCCTCGAGGCCCGCGGTCGCGATCGCCTCGCCGACGCGCACCTCGATGACCCCGCCGCGGCGGGGCACCCACGCGCCCTTCGGCAGGATCGCGCCGGAGCCGAGGATCGCCAGCGGCTGCACGTCGGCGCCGAGCATGACGGGGAGGTGGAACGCGCCGGCCTTGAGGGGCGCGAGGCGGCCGTCGCGGCTGCGCGTGCCCTCGGGGAACACCATCGGCGACTTCCGGTGGCGCTTCATCCGGTCGGCCATGGTCTGCGCGAGCGCGAGGGCCTGGCGGGGGTCGTCGCGGTCGATGGAGAAGTGGCCCGCGAGGCGGATGTACCAGCCGATGAACGGCAGCCAGATCAGCGTGCGTCGCGCCACGAACCGCAGCTGGCCGGGGAACGCGGCGAGGAGCGCCGTGATGTCGAGGTAGGACGCGTGGTTGCCCACGAGGACGCGCGGGACGTCCGGCGCGAATCGCTCGCCGTGCGTGACGACGAGGCGGGCGCCCGCGGCCCACAACATGGACCGGCCCCACAGCCGCGCGACGGCGTGCGACGCCCGGCCGCGGCCCGGGTCGAACACGAGCGCGAGGCTCGCGAACGTGAAGCCGAGCGCCGTCAGCACCGGCGCGAGGACCGCGAACACCACCGCCCGGACGACCCTCATGCGGCCCGCCCGCGCGCGCCCCGCGGGCGCGCGCCGGGGCGCGCCCCCGCGGGGCCGGTCGTGCGGCGTCGCACCGTCATCCTAGAAGAGGCCGACGATGTTGCCGTTGGCGTCGAGGTCGACGTTCTCGAGGCCCGGCTTGCTGCCGAGGCCCGGCATGGTCTTCATCTCGCCGCAGAGCGGGTAGAGGAAGCCGGCGCCGGCGGAGATCCGCACCTCGCGGACCGGCAGGCGGAAGCCGGTCGGACGCCCCTTCTTCTCGGGGTCGCCCGAGAGGGAGAGGTGGGTCTTCGCCATGCAGATCGGCAGGTTGCCGTAGCCCAGCTTCTCGTAGCGCGCGACGTCGGCGTTCGCCTGGTCGCTCCAGTCGATGCCGTCGGCGCCGTACATGCGGCGGGCGATGGTCTCGACCTTCTCCTTCACCGGGGCCTCGAGCGGGTAGAGGAAGCGGAACTTGCCGCCGCCCTTCTCGCACGCGGCGTCCACGGCCTGCGCCAGGGCGCGGCCGCCCTCGCCGCCCTTGCCGAACACCTCGCTGACCTCGGCGCCGAACGCGCCCGCGCCGAGCGCGCGCTTGCGGACGAGGTCGTGCTCGCGGTCGGTGTCGGCCGGGAAGCGGTTGATCGCGACGACGGCCGGGATGCCGTGGGCCCGGACGTTCTCGAGCTGCTTCTCGAGGTTGCCGATGCCCGCCTCGATGGCGCCGAGGTCCTCGCGGTCGAGGGCCGGGTCGAGCGGCTTGCCGGGGACGATCTTGAACCGGCCGCTGTGCATCTTGAGCGCGCGGATCGTCGTGACGACGACCGCCGCGCTCGGCACGAGGCCGGAGGCCCGGCACTTGATGTTGAAGAACTTCTCGCAGCCGATGTCGGCGCCGAAGCCCGCCTCGGTGACGACGTAGTCGGCCATCCGGAGGGCGATGCGGTCGGCGACGATCGACGAGTTGCCGTGCGCGATGTTGGCGAATGGGCCCGCGTGGACGAAGCAGGGCGTGCCCTCGGTCGTCTGCATGAGCGTCGGCTTGATCGCCTCGCGCAGGATGACGGCCGCGGCGCCGGCGCAGCGGGTGTCGTCGGCGGTGATCGCCGTGCCGTCCTTGCGGTAGCCGAGGATGACGCGGCCGATGCGCTTGCGCATGTCCACGACGCCGTCGGCCAGCGCCAGGATCGCCATGAGCTCGCTCGCCACCGCGATGTCGAAGCCGGTGCGGCGCGGGACGCCGTTCTCGTCGCCGCCGAGGCCGACGAGGATGTCGCGCATCACGCGGTCGTTGATGTCGACGACGCGGCGCCACGAGACGCGGTCGGGGTCGAAGCCGAAGCGGTTCTTGAGCAGGATCGACGCGTCGACATGCGCGGCGACGAGGTTGTGGGCCGCCGACACCGCGTGGATGTCGCCCGTCAGGTGGAGGTTGAACTCCTCCATCGGGATGACCTGGCTGTAGCCGCCGCCGGCGGCGCCGCCCTTGATGCCGAACAGCGGGCCCATGGACGGCTGGCGCAGGCAGGTGAAGACCTTCTTGCCCAGCTTCCCGAGGCCGAGGGACGTGCCGATCGTGTGGACCGTCTTGCCCTCGCCGAGCGGCGTCGGCGTGACGGCCGTGACGACGACGTAGCGGCCCTGGGGGCGGTCCTTCACGCGGTCGATCGCCGAGAGGGCGATCTTGGCCTTGTGGTGGCCGTAGGGCTCCACCTCCGCGGGCAGGAACCCGGCCTGCGCGGCGATCTGCGTGATCGGCTGGAGCGGGATCGAGCGGGCGATCTCGAGGTCGTTCTTCATCGGGGCTCTCGTCGAGGATGGAACGCCGCCCGCTGGGCCCCTCGGGACCCAGCGGGCGGCAGGGAAGCGGGGCCGGGCCCGCGCGGGCCCGGCCGTCGGGGCGTCACTTGATCGTCGTGCTCTCGCTCTCGTTGGCGAGCTCGGCCGCGTCGGAGGCGCGCTGGATGGAGGCGACGACCTTCAGCCAGTTGCCCGGCGGGACCGCCGTGGCCTTCACGCGGAACTCGAACACGACCTTCTCGTTGACGTCGAGGCGGAACTCCTCGGAGGTCGCGGCCTGGCCGCCGCCCGTCACGCTGACGTTGCGGCTGGAGGTCGCGCCGAGGAACTGCAGCTCGGGCGGCAGGTTGAACACCACCTTGAGCGGCGGGGTGGCCTCGGTGCCGACGTCGTTCTGGACCGTCAGCACGTAGAGGTACTCCTCGCCGACCACGAAGATGCCCTTCTCGACGTGGTTGATGTCCTGGTCGATCATCTCGCTCTGGATGGCGGGGAGGCCCGTCACCTCGACCTCGACCTCCTTGCGGATCTGGCAGCCCTGGCACGTGACGTCGGCGACGACCGTGCACTTCGAGTTGACGAGGCCCTTCGCCACCCAGTCGTGGGTCGCGGTCTGGCCCGGCTCGATGGTGCCGAGGTTGAAGTCCTTGACGCCGGCGTCGAGGCACGGGCCGTGGGTCACGCGGACGACGCAGCCCTGGGCCGTGCCGTCGCCCTTGTTGGTGACCTTGACCGTGAAGTTGCCCGGCTCGGCGAAGCCGATGCGGCCGGGGGCGATGATCTCCATGTCGAGGTTGCACTGCGTGGCGGCGCACTCGCAGCCGCTCACCACCTCGGCGAAGCCGTCACCGGACGCGCGCAGCGTCGCGGGCAGCTTGCCCGGGCGCGTCGGCGTGCCCTGGAAGACGAACTCCTCGACGCGGCCCGGCGGGAGGTCGGGCAGCGTGACGACGTTCTGCGTGCCCGGCGTCATGCCCTCGGGCCAGTCGAGCCGGACCGACAGGTTGCGGATGACGCCCTGGCCCGAGTTCGTGACCGTGCCGACGATCTGCATCGGCTGGCCGACGTCGACGGAGCCCGGCTCGCAGCGGCACGAGACCTCGAGGCGGCCGCGCACGACCGTCAGCTCGCACGCGCACTGCGACGCGCCGGCGCCCTGGGCGGCGGCGGACGACCACTGCAGCGTCTGCGGGCCCTCCGCGACGGCCGTGAAGCGGACCGTCTTCTGGGCCGTCTGGCCGGGGCCCACCTCGCCGAGCGAGAGCGGGAACACCGTGCCGTCGGCCACCTGCAGGCCCGGGGGCGGGGCGGTCTGGATGGTCACGACGCCGGCGGACGCGTCGCCCGTGTTGGTCACGGTGAACACGGCCTCGACCGGGTCGCCCTGCGGCACGGACGCCGCGGAGAGGGCGCAGCGGCACTCGAGCGCGACCTTCTGCCACGTCTTGCGGACGATGGACGTGCGCGGGCACTCCGCGTCCTGGAAGCGGCCCTTCGCCGTGAAGCGCACGCGGTTGGTGCCGGCGACGCCGGTCGTGTTGCGCAGCGTGAACGTCGCGTTGCCGTCGGCGCCCGTCGAGAGCGACAGGAGGCGCGAGCCGCCGTCGAAGGCGGCGTCGGGGCCGTCGAGCACCTCGGCCTCGACCGCCGTGCCCGCGATGCCCGCGCCGTCCGACGCGCGGCTCACCGTGACGGTGAACGCGTGCGCGGCGTTCGGGAGCAGGTTGACCGCGTCCTCGGGGAACCGGACGGCGTAGTCGGCCCAGACCTTCTTGGCGAAGATCTTGTGCTTGCTGCCGTCCTTGATGCCCGGGACGTACGCGATGATGTCGGTGACGCCCTCGTAGAGCGACGTGACCGTGATCCACGACTGGCCCTTGCCGACGCGGATGTCGGGCATGCGGGCGCCGTTCTGGTCCATGAACGGGTAGTTGTTGGCGGCGTCGATCGTCTCGTCGGCCCAGTTGGTCACCGAGACGGCGTACGTGTTGTCGATCTTGTTGCCGCCGTTGCCCGGGCGGGCCGACTGCATCGGCGCGATCGACGCGTCGGTGTACTGGTCGTCCACCGCGACGATGTCGCCCACGGCCTTCGGGTGGCGCGCGAGCATCCACTCGACGCGCTGGCCCGGCATCGGGCAGCCGCAGTTGTCGAGCACGGTCACGACGACGGTGTGCTGCGTGCGCACGGGGTTGCAGTCGACGACCGGCGAGACGCGCTCGTCCCACACGACCATCGCGGGCTTGCGACCGCTCGCGGCGGGCGCCTGCACGACCGGGCCGGGCCCGACCGGCGCCATGGGACGCTGCGCGACGACCGGCGCGCGGGGCGTCGGGTCCTCGGTGCGCGGCTCGGCCGGCGACAGACGCGCGCCGCGACACGACGTCGCCGCGAGCGAGAGGAGGATCCAACCGAGGCTTCGCCAGTTCATGCGAGGTCTCCGCGCGGACCGCCCGTCGAAGAGCGGACCCGTACCCAACCCACGACGGCCCCGGGGGGACCGCCACCGCCACCACGCCACCCGCCGACAGAGAGGGTCCACCGGACCGGTCGGTCCGTGCGGACGCACTCCCTCCCTAGCGTGCGATCGGACGGAATCTAGCAAGACTTCGGTCGGACCTCCCTGCCCTGCCGTCCCGTCGGTCGGGCCCAGCGGTCCCGAAAATCAATTGCTACATACAAGGAGTCAGGGGGCGGGCCTCGCGTCGCGACGCGGGGCCCGGTCGGGGGCGGCTCGGGGGGGCGCCGGGCGATCGTGAGCGGCGGGGGGCGGGGCGGAACCCGGGGGTGCGCGGCGGGGCCCGCGCCCGTCCGCTTGGGTAGCATCCGCCCGGAACGAGCCCCGGGGGGGCTCTGGAGGGTCCGAGTGGCCGCGCCCGATCGCGACGACGAGAGCTCCGACACCGGTCCCGGCCCCGCCGGGCGCCCGACGGTCGGCGGGGCGCCGCTCGCGGGCGCCGGCGCGGCGGCGTTCCAGCCCGCGCGCGAGAAGTACGTCGTCGAGGGGGTGGTCGGCAGCGGCGGGATGGGCGACGTGTTCCTCGTCACCGACCGCGACCTGCGCCGTCAGGTGGCGATGAAGGTCCTCCGCGCGCCCCCGGGCGGCGACGACGAGGCGCGGCTCTCGTTCGTCGCGGAGGCGCAGGCGACGAGCCAGCTCGAGCACCCGGGCGTGCCGCCGGTCCACGACCTCGGCGTCGGCGCGGACGGGCGCGTCTGGTTCACCATGAAGCTGGTGCGCGGGCGGACGCTCGCCGAGGTCGTCCGCGACCTGTTCCTCGGGCGGCCCGACGTCCATCGCGAGTGGTCGATGCACCGGCTGGTGGGCGTCGTCGAGCGCCTCTGCGACACGCTGGAGTTCGCGCACCGGCGCGGGGTGATCCACCGCGACGTGAAGCCGTCGAACGTCATGCTCGGCGACTTCGGCGAGGTGCACCTGATGGACTGGGGGGTCGCGTGGGTGGACCGCGAGGCCCGGCCCGCGGCCGACGCCCCCGATCCCGCGGTCCTCGACCGGATCGCGACCGCGCGGACCGAGGCCGGGGCGCGGACCGAGGCCGGCGCCGTGAAGGGCACCCTCGCGTACATGGCCCCCGAGCAGCTGTCCGGCGCCGTGGGCCCGGCGACCGACGTGTTCGCGCTCGGCTGCGTGCTCTACGAGGTGCTGGCGCTCCAGCCGGCGTTCGACGGCGAGGGCGCGGAGCTCGTGCGGAAGGTCCTGGCCGCGGCCCCGCCGCCCGTCGAGACGCGCAACCCGCGCCGGGCCGTGCCGGCGCCGCTCGCGGAGATCGTCGCGCGGGCCATGGCGAAGGACCCGTCCGACCGGTACGCGAGCGCGCGCGAGGTCGGCGCCGCGCTGCGCGCCTGGCTCGACGGGACCAGCGAGCGCGCGCGACGGCACCGCGAGGCCGAGGCTCTGGCGCGGCGGGGCCGGGAGGCCATCGCCGCGTGGGAGCGGCGGCGTGCGGCGCTCGCGGCGGCCGAGGCCGCGGTGGCCGACGAGGCCACGCGCGTGCGGCCGTGGCAGCCCATCCCCGAGAAGCGGGCGTTCCTGGCGGCCCGCCGGCGCGCCGCCGAGCTCGCGCACGAGGTCGCGTTCGAGTTCGCCGACGCGGTGCGCCTGCTCGACGCGGCGCTCGTCGAGGAGGAGGGCAACCCGACGGCGCGGCGCGCGCTGGCGGGGCTCTGGCGTCACCGGCTCGACGAGGCCGAGGCCCGGCAGGACGCCGCGGGGGCGGCGTACGCCGCGACGATGCTGCGTCGGCACGACGACGGCGCCCACGCGGCCCACCTCGAGGGCCACGGCTCGCTGACGCTGGCGTCGGAGCCCGCCGGCGCCGAGGTGACGATCGCGCCGTTCGTCGAGCGGGACGGCGTGCTCGTCGCGGAGGACGCGCGCGCGCTCGGGCGAACGCCCCTCGGGCCCGTGCCGCTCGCGCAGGGCAGCTACCTGTGCGTCCTCTCGAAGCCGGGGTTCCGCGACGTGCGTTACCCGGTCCGGATCGGCCGCGACGGCGCGTGGGACGGGACGGTGCGGCTGCGCACCGAGCGCGAGCTGGGCCCGGACGCGGTGCTGGTGCCGGGCGGGCCTTGCGTCGTCGGCGAGGGCCGCGCGACGCGCGTCGTCGAGGTCGGCGACGTCGTGATCGAGCGCCACCCGGTCACGTTCGGGGCGTGGCTCGAGTTCCTCGCCGCGGTCGAGCGCGAGGAGGGGGTGGAGGCCGCGCTCGCGCGGGTCCCGCGGATCTCGTCGGTGGACGCGCCGTACGTCGAGCGCTCGCGGGACGGCGGCTTCACGGTGCGGATGGACCTCGTGACGGGCCCCGTGGCGGAGCGGCTCGAGGCGACCCACGGCCCCGGCTGGCGGCTGCGGCTGCCGGTGTTCGCGGTGTCGTTCGACGACGCGTCGGCGTACGCCCGCTGGCGCGCGCGCGTGACCGGCCGGCCGTGGCGGCTGCCGACGGAGGACGAGCGCGAGAAGGCGGCGCGCGGCGTGGACGGGCGCGCCTTCCCGTGGGGCGACCTCGAGGACGCGACGCTCGGGCGCTGCCGCGAGTCGCGTCCCGACGCGCCGCAGCCCGAGCCCGTGGGCTCGTTCCCGACGGCGACGTCCGTCTACGGGATGGGCGACGCCGCGGGCAACGTCTGGGACTGGGTGGACGGGTGGTTCGACGCGCGGGGTTCCGCGCGCGTGCTGAAGGGCGGCGCGTGGAACACGCCGGCCGCGACCCTGCGGTGCGCCGCCCGCTACGCGCTGGCGCCCGGCTTCCGCTATCCCAACGCCGGCTTCCGCCTCGCCCGCACGCCGTGACGTCGCCGCGTCACGCGGGCGGCGGGAACGGGCCCACGGGGGTGGTGGGGAAGGGGCAGCCGCAGGGCGACGCGTGGCAGGCGGGGCAGCCCCGCGCGTAGACGGAGGCCGCGTCCGCGAGGTCGACGCCCGCCAAGGAGGCGAGCGAGCAGAGCCAGGCGAGCACGTCGCCGAACTCCTCGCGGAGGTTCTCGCGCTCGCCCTTCTTGAGCGCGCGCGCGAGCTCGCCGACCTCCTCCGTGAACCAGACGAAGGTGCCCGCGAGCCCGCGACGGCGGTCGCGCGCGAGGTAGGCCGCCTCGATCGCCCGCTGGAAGCCGGCGATCGTGGCCGGGTCGCCCCGGCCCGCAGCGTCGGCGCCCGGGACGCTCACTTGAGGCGCTTGACCGTCGAGATCGTGATGTCGTCGTTCTGCGGCGTCGCCGTGTGGAACAGGTCGATGGCCGAGCCGACGAAGTTGACGAAGGCCTGCGAGTTCATCGGGGCCTTCTGCTTGATCACGTCGTACAGGCGGGCCTCGCCGTACTCGTCGCCGGTCTCGTTCTGGACCTTGAGCGCGCCGTCGGTGTGCAGCACGAGCCGGTCGCCGACGCCGATGTCCACCTCGACCTCGCTGACGGACCGGTCGAACACCGGGCCCACGTCGAGGCCGAGCGCAATGCCCTCGGGGTTGACGATGGCCGTCTTGCCGATGCCGTGGCGGTAGATGACGAGGGGCAGGTGCCCCGCGCTCGCGACCTTCGCGGTGCCGTTGCCGGTGTCGATGACCGCGTACAGCGCCGTCACGTACTGGCCCTGCGACAGGTCCGCCGCCAGGAGGCGGTTGACGCGCATCAGCAGCTCGCCCGGCGAGAGCAGGCCGGGGGCGTTCGAGCGCACGTACGCGCGGGCCATCGACATGACGATGGCGGCCGGGATGCCGCGCACCGACGTGTCCATGATGATCACGCCGAGGTGCGTGTCGTCGATGCGGAAGTAGTCGAAGTGGTCGCCGCCGATCTCGAAGCCGGGCTTGAAGAGGGTCTCGACCTCCCAGCCCGTGATGCGGGGCGGGTTCTTCGGCATGAGGCCGTGGTGGATCTCGGCGGCCGTGCCCTGCACCTTCGCCGTGACCTCCGCGAGGTCGCCCATCTCGTGCTGCTCGCGGAACTTCAGGTTGCTCACCATGCGCTCGACGCTGCGCGCGATCGCGTTCGCCTCGGGCCCGTGGGCCGCGATGCGCCGCGTCGGGTCGCCGGACGAACCGAGGCGGTCGAGCTCGCGCGCGAGGTCCTTGATGGGCTTGCCGTGGCCGCTCGCCACGACGTACGCGAGGCCGCCCACGAGCAGGGGGCCGAGGATCAGCATCAGGAGCCCGAGCTTGTTGCCGCCGCCGGTCGCGGGCACCGGCAGGTCCTGGAACGCCACGAACACCTGGCCCGTGCGCTGGCGCGACGGGTTGACGACGTCGCCGACGAAGACCGTCGCCGCGACGCCGAGGACGGGCGCCGCGTACCACCCGCCGCCGCGGACCTCGGCCGCCGGCGCCGGCAGCGCCGCGTTCTTGTCGCTCTGCGCGAGCACCTTGCCCTGCGTGTCGCGCCACCACACCGCGATCGGGCGGTAGCCGGGGACGCTCGAGGGGAGCGCGATCGCCGCGCCGGCGCCCGGGGCCGCCGTCGGGGCGGCGGCCGGCGCCGCGTTCTCGAACAGCGCGGCGATCTTCGTGTACCGGTCCTTCTGCTCCCGCAGCGCCTTCATGCGGTCGGCGTCGTTCCCGGCCTTCTTCATCGCCTCGCTGACGGCGTCGAGCTGCGCGTCCACCGCCTTCTGGATCGACCGCCCGCCGCCGACGTCCTTCAGCAGCGAGAGCGAGCCGAGCACCGACGTGCGCAGGTCGCCGCCGAGGCCGGCTTCCTTGAGGTCGTTCTCGAGGCCGGCCGCCAGCGTCTCGACGGCGGCGA
>JAEUHO010000197.1 GCA_016795345.1 Planctomycetia bacterium
TCGCCCGCTGGGAGGCCGAGGTCGGCGGGCGCGTCACGGTGCCGGCGGCGTCGGCCGGGACGCCGTCGCGCGTGGCGGTGCGGGGCGCGCCGTACTTCGCCGCGCTCGACGCGATCCTCGCGCCGGCGGGGCTCGACGTGCGCGACGGCTTCGACGAGGCCGGCGTCGCCGCGGCGGTGCCGCGTCCGGCGGGCGGGCCGCGGCCGCCGACGGCGGCGGCGGGGCCGTTCCGGCTCGACCTCGCGAGCGTGGCGGTGGAGCGGTTCTTCGCGCCGGCGGAGCGCCGCGAGCCGCGGTTCGGCGTGCGGCTGTCGTGGGCGCCGACCGTCCACGTGACGTCGCTGACCTCGCCGAAGGTGAAGCGCGCGGTGGACGCGGCCGGGGTGACGTTGACCGGGCTGCCCATGGCGACGACGTACGGCATCGGCCGCGCGCGGTGGACCCAGGCCGAGGTGCGGCTGGTGGCGGTGACCGGGCCGCTCGCGGAGCGGCTCGCGACCCTCGATCTCGAGGCCGAACTGCGGGTGCGGTCGGGCGGGATGGCGGTCGCGTTCGAGGACCTCGCGCCCGAGGTGCTGCCGGCGATCCGGACGGCGGGCACCGGGGGGCCCAAGGCCGAGACCCGCGTGACGTTGACGGCGTTCGGGCCGGACCCCGACCACGGGGGGTACCTCGTGGCGGACCTGACCGTGGCGCTGGCCCGGGGGGTCCCGGCGGACAGCGTGACGGTGTCGATGGAGACCCCGGGGGAGGGGGTCCGGCCGCTCTACGACCTGTCGAACCGGATCGCCGCGGCCGACGGGACGGTGCGGATCCGCGTCCGGACGCTGGGGACGGCCGGCGCCGGGAAGGGGCGGGTGCTCCGCGTGGCCTGGTACACGCGGGAGCAGGAGATGGTGGTGCCGTTCGCGTGGACCGACGTGCCGCTGCGGTGACCGGGCCAACGGCCCGCACGGTTTCGGTCCGTAAGGGCCTGCTCCGAAACAACTGACGCGCTTCGGGCGGCGGCGGGAGGCGCCTCGCGACGTCACTCGTCGTCAGCGTGTCAGGAACACGCGATCCTCCTCGTTCCTCGCGATGCGCCTCCCGGGCGCTCGCCCGAAATCGGTTCATCTGTTTCGTCGCAGACCCTAACTGGGGTCGGGGGGGCGCAGGGGGTACACTCCCCGGGCATCGGCCCCCGGTGGGTGGCCGCTTGGAGACGACCATGGGTCGTTGGACCGCGTTCGGAGCCGCCGTCGCGCTCGCCGCCCTCGCGGTGGTGCCCGCGAACGCCGCGGACTCGAAGGACAAGAAGAAGGGCCCGATCCTGCGCTGGGCCCACACGTACGAGCAGGCCGCCGCCGAGGCGAAGGAGCGGAACTGCGTCATCTACGTGACGATCCACGCCGAGCATTGAGGCGCCTGCGTTTCACAGCACCGGTCGGTGCTGGACAATGACGACTTCATCGCGTGGTCGAACGAGAACATCGTGGCGGTCGTGGGCCACAACGGCGCGGTCGGCGGCAAGGAAGACCACAAGCCGGTCACCGAGAAGGACCCGAAGACGAAGGAAGAGCGCGAGGTCTGCCCGGTCTACCCGGGGCTGACGTGCAAGGAGCACCAGGACCTGCGCGCGGCCTTCTCCAACCCGCCGGACGGGTGGGGCAAGATCGGCCAGTCGGACGGCGTCCCGAACCACTGGATGGTGGGCCCGGACGGCGCCTGCGACAAGGTCGAGAACAAGGACGCGGCGCTGCCGAAGAGCCTCATCGAGGTCCTCACGACGTTCCAGAAGCGGTACGAGGGCAAGCCGGTCCCGCTGAAGAAGTGGGAGGGCTACAACAAGCTGTTCACGGACGGCGGCAAGGCCGTCGAGGACGGCAAGTGGAAGGTCGCGCTCGCCGCCTACGGCAAGGTGGACGCCGACGCCAAGAAGCTCTCGAAGGGCCTCGTGGACAAGCTGGCGGCCAAGGCGGCCGAGCTCAACGAGAAGGTCGCGGCGAAGTTCACGGAGCTGAAGGACGGCTCGGACGACGACGCGGCGAAGCTGAAGGCGATCAAGGCCCTGCGGGGCGAGGTCGGCCAGAAGCTCTCGACGGGGTTCCTGCCGGTCGTGGCGGACCTCGACGCATGGATCAAGGAGGCGGCGGCCAAGCCGGCGACGGAGCCCGCCGCCGCGAAGTAGCCTTCTCCCGACGCACCTCCCACGGGCCCGGCGGTCCCTTCGACCGCCGGGCCCGTTCGTTTGCCGGAACAGTTCGTTTGCCGGAACAATGGGCTCCGACCCCGTTGGTCCACGACGCCGGGCGGCGTCGAAATGGAACGGGCCCCGCGACCCGGGGGGTCGCGGGGCCCGTGGAGGGAGCGCCCGTGGATGGGGCGATCGGGTCAGTGCGCGGCGTGCGCGGGCGCGCCGTGCGTCCGCTCGGCCAGCCGCAGCTTCACGCGGGCGTTGAAGATCGTCCGGTCGCGCGCCGTCTCGGCCTCGGCGTCGCCGCCGGGCAGCGCGAGCGCGGCCGCGAGCTCGGCACGGGCCTTCGCCACGTCGAGCGCCTCGACCGGGGTCACCGTCTCGGCGAGCACCGACACGTCGCCCGCCACCAGCTGCACGACGCCGCCGACGAGGAAGAACCGCTTGGTGCCGCCCTCGGGGACGTGCGCGCGCAGCTCGCCCGCGCCGAGCAGCCCCACGAACGGGGCGTGCCCGGGCAGGAACGCGACCTCGCCGTCGTGACCGGGCACGACGATCAGGTCGGCCGGGCCGTCGTAGGCCGCGGCCTCGGGCGTGACGATGGAGAGGTTCAGGTGACCTCCGAGGATCTTGGTGTGGGCGTCCGCCACGTCACTTCGCCTTCATCTTCTCGGCCTGCTCGGCGGCTTCCTCGATCGTGCCGACGTACATGAACGCCGACTCGGGCAGGTGGTCCCACTTGCCCTCGCAGAGCTCCTTGAACGACCGGATCGTCTCCTTGAGCGGGGTGTTGTTGCCCTGCTTGCCGGTGAAGACCTCGGCCACGAAGAACGGCTGCGAGAAGAAGCGCTCGATCTTGCGGGCGCGCCCGACGAGGACCTTGTCGGTCTCCGAGAGCTCGTCCACGCCGAGGATGGCGATGATGTCCTGCAGCTCCTTGTAGCGCTGCAGGATGCGGATGACGTTCTGCGCGACGTCGTAGTGCTCCTGGCCCACGTACTGCGGGTCCATGAGGCGCGACCGCGACTCGAGCGGGTCCACCGCGGGGTAGATGCCCTTCTCGGCGATGGAGCGGTTCAGCGCGGTGAACGCGTCGAGGTGCGTGAACGTCGTGGCCGGCGCCGGGTCGGTGTAGTCGTCGGCGGGCACGTACACGGCCTGGATCGAGGTGATGGCGCCGCGCTTCGTCGAGGTGATGCGCTCCTGGAGCTCGCCCATCTCGGTGCCGAGCGTCGGCTGGTAGCCCACGGCCGACGGCATGCGGCCGAGGAGGGCCGACACCTCGGAGCCGGCCTGCGTGAACCGGAAGATGTTGTCGATGAAGAGGAGGACGTCGACGCCCTTCGTGTCGCGGAAGTACTCGGCCATCGTCAGCGCGGTCAGCGCGACGCGGAGACGCGAGCCGGGCGGCTCGTTCATCTGGCCGAACACCATCACGGTCTGGTCGAGCACCGCCTTGCCGGTGCTGCCGACCTTCGTCTCCTTCATCTCGAGCCAGAGGTCGTTGCCCTCGCGCGTGCGCTCGCCGACGCCGGCGAACACCGAGAAGCCGGAGTAGAAGCGCGCGATGCGCGCGATCAGCTCCTGGATGATGACGGTCTTGCCGACGCCGGCGCCGCCGAAGAGGCCGGTCTTGCCGCCGCGGGCGTACGGGGTGAGCAGGTCGATGACCTTGATGCCCGTCTCGAAGACCTCGGTCTTCGGGGCCAGGTCGGAGAACGTCGGCGGGGCCCGGTGGATGGGCCAGCGCTCCGTCGAGGCGCTGGGGCCGGCCTTGTCGATCGTGTCGCCGATGACGTTGAACACGCGGCCGAGGCAGCCCTCGCCGACCGGCACCGCGACCGGCTTGCCCGTGTCCGTCACGTCCTGCCCGCGGACCATGCCGTCCGTCGAGCCGAGCGACACCGCCCGGACGCGGCCGCCGCCGAGGTGCTGCTGCACCTCGCCGACGAGCCGCTCGGTGCCGTCGCGCCGCGCGATCGTCACCTCGAGGGCGTTGTAGATGCGCGGCAGCGCCTCCTGGGGGAACTCCGCGTCGAACGTGGAGCCGATGACCTGGGTGATCTTGCCGACCGTGGGCATGGGGATCGTCCTTCTCGGATGCTTCGGGATGCGTGCGTGGGGGAGGGGGTGCGCGGCTACTCGAGGGCGGCCGCGCCGCCCATGATCTCGGTGAGCTCCGTCGTGATCTGCGACTGACGGCTGCGGTTGAACTGGCGACCCAGCGACTTGATCATGTCGTTGGCGTTGTCCGTGGCGGCCTTCATGGCCGTCATGCGGGCGACCTGCTCGGAGACCGCCGCGTCCAGGAACGCCTGGAAGGCGCGCAGCCGCACCGTCCGGGGGATCAGGTCCGTCAGGATCGTCTTGGCGTCCGGGTCGAAGATCCAGTCGATCGGCTCGGCCGCCTTGCCGCCGTCCTTCGCGGACGAGGCGAGGGCCTCGACGCTGAACGGCAGGATCCGCTCGACGACGGCCCGCTGGCGCGACGCCGACTCGAACTTCGTGTACGCGATCGACACCTCGTCGAGCTCGCCCTTGGCGTACGCCTCGATCAGCGGGCCGACGGCCTCGTTGACCTGGGCGAACGACGGCTTGTCCTCGAAGTGCGTCCAGACGACCTCCGTCGGGAGGCCCTGGAACTTCAGCGCGCTGCCGAGCTTGCGGCCGGCCACGAGCAGCCGGACCGACTTGCCGGCCTCGGTCGCGGCCCGGCGGGCGCCGACCGTCTGCCGGACGATGCCCGAGTTGTAGCCGCCGCACAGGCCGCGGTTGCTGGCGATGGCGACGATGGCGGCGCGCTTGCCGTCCGGCCGCGCGTCGAGCAGCGGGTGCTTCAGCTCGCCGGCGGCGGTCGCGAGGCGGGCGACGAGCGCCGCGAGCCGGTCCGTGTAGGGCCGGGCCGCGACCGCGCGGTCGAACGCCTTCTTGAAGCGCGCCGTGGCGATCATCTGCATCGTCTTCGTGATCTTGGCGATGTTCTGAACCGCTTTGCGGCGCTTCAGAATTGCGCGGGGCTTGGCCACGAATTCGATTCCGTTCTGGGGTCAGGTCGGGGGGAGAGCGGTCGGGGGCGGGGGTACGCGAGGCCCGGCGGTCAGCGCGGGTCGGCGGCCTTGCCCGCGAGGTAGGCCTCGTTGAACTGCGTCAGGATCCGGCGCAGCTCCTCCTCGATGTCCTTCGTGAGCTCTCGCTTCTGCGCGAACGCGTCGAAGAACCCCTGGTGGTTGCTGTGCACGTAGTGGAGGAGCTTGCCCTCCCAGTCGCGGACCTTCTCGACGGGGACGGCGTCGACGAAGCCCGTGCCGCCCGCGAAGATCACGATGATCTGGTCGATCACGTGCATGGGCTTGAACTGGGGCTGCTTCAGGATCTCGACCATGCGCCGGCCGCGGTCGATCCGGAACTGGGTGCCCTTGTCGAGCTCGGTGCCGAGCTGCGCGAAGGCCTCGAGCTCGCGGAAGGCGGCGAGGTCGAGGCGGAGGCCGCCGGCGACCGTCTTGGCCTTCATGGCCTTGATCTGCGCCGAGCCGCCGACGCGCGACACCGAGATGCCGACGTCGATGGCGGGGCGCACGTTGGCGCGGAAGAGGTCGGGGATCAGGTAGATCTGGCCGTCCGTGATCGAGATCACGTTCGTCGGGATGTAGGCCGAGACCTCGCCCTCCTGCGTCTCGATGATCGGCAGGGCCGTCAGCGAGCCCGCGCCGAGGTCGTTCGAGAGCTTCACCGCGCGCTCGAGCAGGCGGCTGTGCAGGTAGAAGACGTCGCCCGGGTACGCCTCGCGGCCCGGCGGGCGGCGGAGGAGCAGCGACACCTGGCGGTACGCGGCCGCCTGCTTCGTCAGGTCGTCGTACACGCACAGCGTGTGGCGCTTGTGCTTGTACATCATGTGCTCGGCCATCGCGCAGCCGGCGTACGGGGCGATGAACTGCAGCGGCGCGGGCGACGACGACGAGGCCACGACGACGATCGTGTAGTCCATCGCGCCGTTGCGGCGGAGGTCCTCGACGATGCCGGCGACCGTCGACTCCTTCTGGCCGATCGCGACGTAGACGCAGATGACGTTCTCGGACTTCTGGTTGATGATCGTGTCGATCGCGATCGTCGTCTTGCCGGTCTTGCGGTCGCCGATGATCAGCTCGCGCTGGCCGCGGCCGATCGGGGTCATGGCGTCGATGGCCTTGATGCCCGTCTGCAGCGGCTCCTTCACGGGCTGACGGTCGGCGATGCCCGGGGCGATCATCTCGACCGGGCGCGTCGTCTCGGCCTGGATGGGGCCCTTGCCGTCGAGCGGGTTGCCGAGCGGGTCGACCACGCGGCCGATCAGGCCCGGGCCGACGGGGACCTCGAGCAGCGCGCCCGTGCGGCGGACCGTCTGGCCCTCCTTCAGGTCCTTGTACTCGCCGAGGACGATGGCGCCGATCGAGCCCTCTTCCAGGTTGAACACCTGGCCGCGGACGCCGCTCTCGAACTCGAGCATCTCGCCGGCCATGGCGCGGTCGAGGCCGTAGATGCGGGCGATGCCGTCGCCGACCTCGAGGATCGTGCCGACCTCGGCCACGTCCAGGGCGGACCGGTACTCCTCGATCTCCTTGCGGAGGACCGACGTGATCTCTTCGGGATTGAAGCGCATGGGGGTCGGGGCCTTTCGGGGTTGCTCGTCCGGCTAGAGCCGGGCGGCCTTCTCGAAGCGCGAGCGGAGCTCGACGAGGCGACGGCGCACGCTGCCGTCCGCCACGGTGTCGCCCACGCGGAGGACCGCGCCGCCGATCAGGGCGGGCTTCACCTCGTGCGTGAGGACGGGTTCCTTGCCGAGCGCGGCGTGGAGGCGCGCGCGCCAGGCCTCGAGGTCGGCGTCGGTGACCGGGGCCGCCGTGGTGAGCACGACGGGCACGCGACCGAGCCGGCGGTCGAGGATCTTGCGGTAGGCCTCCGCGGTCTCCGGCAGCACCCAGAGCCGGGCGCGGTGCAGGAGGACCTGGAGGAAGCTGGAGAACGTCTCGGAGGTCTTGCCGACCGTCACCGCGTCGAGGGCCTTGACCTTGGCGTCGCGGCCGATCGCGCCCGAGAGGAAGAAGTTGCGCACGTCGGCGTGACGGGCCCACAGGGCGGCGAAGCCCGCGAGCTCCTCGCCGACCTGCGCGAGCAGGCCGTGCGCGTCCGCCGCGCCCGCGAGGGCGTCGGCGTACACGCTGCCGAGGGTGCCGATGTCGCGCCCGCTCACGCGCGGCCGCCCGGAGCCTTGCGGCTCCGCTCGTACGACGCCACGGCGTCGTCCACGAGCTTGCGGTGCGACTGCGGGTCGAGGCGCTGCTGCAGGATGCGGCTCGCGACGTCCGTCGAGAGCGTGGCGACCTCGTCGTAGATGTCCTTGAGCGCCTGCTGCCGCGCGAGCTCGATGTCGCGCACGGCGCGGTCGCGCTCCTTCTGGGCCTCGGCGCGCGCGTCGCCCTCGAGCTTCGCCTTGAGCGCCTCCGCGTCGCGGCGGCCCTCCTCGACGATGGCGCGGGCCTCGTCGTTCGCCTTGGCCACCTTCGTCTGGTAGTCGGCGAGCAGGGCCTTGGCCTCCGCGTTCGCCTTCTCGGCCCCCTCGATCTGGTCGCGGATGCCCTTCTCCCGGGCCTGCAGGCCGGAGAGGATCGGCTTCCACGCCGTCTTCGTGAGGATCACGAGCAGCAGCACGAACGCCACCACGGTGGCGGCGGCGACGTACCAGTCCGCCTTCAGCAGCTCCGGCTTCGCGTGGGCGTCCCCGTGGGCGGGGTCCGCGGCGAGCGACGGGGCGGCGAAGACGAGCGCGAACGTGACGAGCAGCAGCGCCGAGAGGGCGATCGACCGACGCATGGAGGCCTCCGAACGAGCCGAACGACGAAAGGAGCGCGGGGGCCCGGGGGCGGGCCGGGCCGCGGGGGGAGGTCGGGCCGAGCGCGGGGGGTGCGTCGCCGCACCCCCCGTCGTCCCGAACCGTCCGGTCCCTAGGCCTTGATGACGCCGCCCATGGCGACGACGAGGGCGAAGAACGTGAAGCCCTCGATGAGCGCGGCCGAGATGATCATGCTCGTGAAGATGCGGCCGCCGGCCTCGGGCTGGCGGGCGATCGACTCGACCGCGTGGCTCGCGATCGTGGCGATGCCGCGCGCGGCGCCGAAGACGATCAACGCGACGCCGACGACCAGCAGGCCGTTGGTGCCGAGGTAGCCGGCGTGCTCACCGGCGGCGAGCACGGGGGCGAACAGGGACGTGAGCGAGAAGCCCATCGGGTCTACTCCAAGGGGTAGGGGAAACGGTTCGGGAACGGAACGGAAACGAGCGACGAACGCTGCGCTCGGCGCGGCGGGGCCCGGGGCTAGTGCTCCGGGTGCACCGCCATGCCGAGGAAGAGGGTCGTGAGGAACGTGAAGATGTAGGCCTGCAGGAACGCGACGAAGAGCTCGAGGAGGCTGATGAACGTGGCCCCCGCGATCGAGCCGATCGTGGCGCCGAGGCTCACCCCGCCCACGCCGTCGGCCAGCAGCTTCGAGAAGCCCAGGAGGATCGCCAGCACGATGTGCCCGGCGATCATGTTCGCGAAGAGACGGATGCAGAGCGCGAACGGCTTGATGATCGCGCCGACGATCTCGAGGGGCACGAGCAGCAGGAGCAGCGGCCACGGCACGTGCGGCGCGAAGTTCTTGCAGTAGTGGACGAACCCCTGCTCCTTGATTCCGCCGATGTGGATCGCGAAGAAGGCGCACGCCGCGAGCCCGATCGTGATGCTGAAGTCGCCGGTCGCGGTGCCGCCGAGGTGGCTCGGGCTGCCCGTGATCAGCGACGCCAGCGGCGTGATCGGCAGCATGCCGAGGATGTTCGCGAACAGGATCAGGAAGAACGCCGTCCACAGGAACGGGATGAACCGGTCCGTCGCCTCGTGCAGCACCGGGCGCGCGACGCCCTCGCGGATGAACTGCAGGATCGACTCGACGAAGTTCCGCGCGCCGGTCGGGACGAGGCCCTTGCCCTTCGCCGCCAGCGGGAACAGGATCAGCATCAGCAGCGCCGACAGCATCAGCATGAAGAACGTGTTCGTGATCGAGATCTCGCCGATCCGGAACAACGCGTGCGGCACGACGTGGTCGATCGGGTCGTCCGAGGCGAGGACGACCGGCGCGAGGAAGGATCCGAACGTCGACCCGGCGTTCATGCAGAGGCCCTCGGCGGGTCGAACGCGCGCATGGAGCGGGCGACGACCAGCGTCTCGATCATCAGCAGGACGAAGTACAGGATCCCGGTCCAGACCATGAGGGAAGACCGGAAGAAGACCTCGGCGCTCCAGAGCCCGAAGAGCACGCCCATGGTCAGGAACAGCCGGATGCCGAGGCCCATCATCCAGGCCTGGGCCCGCGCCTCGACCGACGACGACGCGGCGCGGCTGATCAGCGGGAGGTAGCCGCCGATCGCCCCGGCGAGCGTCAGGACGGCCCCGACGCCCATGCCGATCAAGCCCGTCGTCCCGTCGAGGGCGTACGTCGGCCACGCCCCGGCGGCGCACACCACCAAGGAGGTGGCCGCGGCGATGCCGGCGAACCGGGCGAGCGAGGGAGACGACGGACGATTCAAGGGGCGGGACTCAGGACCCTTGCCGGGGGGGCTCCCCTCGGCGGTCGGTGGAATCTCGACGATCCGTGAATGTCGTCGCAAGTGCTTTCTTGATCAGGAGATACGTCCCTAGGACGATCCCGATGAAAGCCCCTGCCAACCGCAGCCACGGGTCGGTGCCCCATCTAGCATCCGCCCACGATCCTAGAAGGAAAAACACGACGATTCCAGCCGCGAATTCCATCCCCAGCGACCCCCAGGCGGCCCAGGCCTGCCAGGACTCGCGCGACGCAGCCCCCGGTGGGGAAGCGGACGAACCGGGGGGGGACGCAAGGCCCGTGCGGGGGGAGGCCCCCGGCCCCGGGCCCCCTCGAGTGCCGCCCCCGGGGCCCTTTTCGGGGCCGGCCGACGGTCCCGTCCCGGGACCCGTCGCCCCCCCGGTGCCCCGCGGCGCGGCCGACGTGGGAGGGCGAGCGCCCGGGCCCCCCGGGTGGAGGAGGTCGAAGCCCGGCGGCGTGTCCCCCCCGGGGTCCGCGGACGGCGGCGGGAGACGTCTCTCCTCGGGGCGCGGATCGGGCGCAGCCCCCCCCGGGGTGTCCGGCGTCGTCGGGGGCGGCATCGCGGCCATGGCCCCACCCTACGCGAGCGGGGGCCCGCGGGAGTCGGCCGGTCCCGTAGGATTCGCCCCGTGCCGCCCGCCCCCCTTCGCACCTCTCGCCCCCGGTCCCCTTGGTCGCGATGCGCCGGCGCGTCGTCGACGACGTTGCTCGCGGGGGTCGCGGTCGTCCTGCTGCTCCTCGCGGTGGCGCTCACGTTGGCGACGCGCCGCCGGCCGGCCCCGCAGACCGCCGCCGACGCCTGGTCCGTGATCCCGACCCCGCCGGCCGCGGCGCCTCGAGCGCCGCGCACCGGGCCTCGCGTCGTCGCGGATCGCCCGCCCGCGCCCACGGCTCCGGCCGACGCGCCGCCGCGGATCGACCCCGAGACGGTGCCCGCAGCCCCGCCGAGCGTTCCGTCGCCGACCGCCCCGTCGCCGACCGATCCGCCGTTCCCGCCGCCGCCGGCGCTGCCCGAGCCGCCCGCGGCCCCGGCCCATCCGCCCGCGGCGCCGCCGAGCGTCGTCGAGGCGCCCGCAGCGCCGACCCGCACGGAGCCCGAGGATCCGGCGCCGCCGCCGGCCACCGCGCGCCCCGAACCGGAGGTCGTGGGCCCGACGGCCCCGACCCCGCCGCCGACAGCGAACACGCCGACGGCGACCGCGCCGACGGCGACCCCGCCGACGGCGACCTCCCCGACGTCGCCGCCGCCGACCGAGTCGTCGGCGGGCCGTGGCGCGCCGGAGCCGGACCCGGCGCCCGACCGCACGCCCGCCGCGACCGCGCCCGCCGCCGGCGCACCGTCAGCCAAGCCGCCGGTCCTCGGGCGCGAGCCGTTCCTCGTCGTCGTCGCCGGCCCCGAGATGTCGGTGGTCGTCGCCGAGGCCGGGCGCCGCGCGCGCGACGCGGGGCTCGTGACGGCGCGCGCGGAGCCGTTCGTGTTCACGACGTCGCTCGACCAGGGCACGCTTCCCGACGTCGAGGTGCGCGCCGAGGCCGGCGCGGTGTTGCTCGTCGCGGGCCCGGAGCCGGTGGTCGGCGTCGATCCCGTCGGCGACCTCGTGCCGCCCGTGCGGCTGCTCGGCCCGCTGCTGCGCGAGGTGTCGCTCCCCGTCGCGAAGACCGCGCACGGGCCCGCGGTGGTCGCGCTGGCGGCGATCCTCGCGGGCGACGGCCGCGCCGCGCTCGCGCAGCTCGACACGCTCCCGGCGCCGGCGTCGCCCACGGCGGCGGACGCGGGCCTGCGGCTGCTGCGCGCCGCGGCGGCGCTCGTCGCGCGCGACTACCCCGCCGTCCACAAGGCCACGTTCGGCCTCGCCGAGGACCCGGTGCTCGGGCCCACCGCGCGCGTGCTGACGGGCGCCGCGCTCCGCGCCGACCGCAATCCCGCGGAGGCGCTGCGCGACTTCGAGGCCGCGCTGGTGGTCCGGCCCGACCTCTGGGTCGCGCGGCTGCTGCTCGCCGAGGCGTGCGAGACAGAGGAGCTCCAGTTCCCCGACCGCGCGGCCGCCGCGTACGCCGCGGTGCTCAAGGCCGCGCCCGACGAGCCCG
>JAEUHO010000233.1 GCA_016795345.1 Planctomycetia bacterium
CACCCGCCGCTCCCCCAGCAGTCGGACGACGGCCGGTTCCGCGCCGACCGGCTCCCCGGGTTCGATCGGCACGCGGTACTTCGAGACGACGCGGCCGGTCGACGGATCGCGGCCGAGGAAGACCTCCACCCACAAGCGATCCGCGGCGAGTTCAATCACGCGCTCGAGACGCACAGTCCCGTCCGCCGCGGTCTCCACCGTGCGAGCGCGGAAGCCCGCAGCCGGCCCCGCCAATTGCAGTTCCGCCCCCTGCACCGGCATGCCGTCCGCGTCGACGACCCGCACGTCGAGCGATCGCGTCCGGTACAGAGGCCACTGAAAGTGAAGGCGCGTCGCACCGCGCGGGTGGCGGACGTCCACCGCCGCGGCCCCTCGCTCCTCGGCCTCGTACCCCCCCTCCGTCGGCAGGATGACCGTGTACGTCGTCGCCCCGCCGGACGTGCTCATGAACCACATGGGCTCACCGGCCCCCTCCTCGCGCCGCGTCAGCGGACGCCCGTCCGCCCCATCGACGAGAGCCCACGTCGAACGGCAGACGTGGGTGACCTCGCCGACGAACGGCGCATCCGGGTCCGTCCCACCCGCCTCGAGGCGCCGCGTCTCCGATCCCTGCTTCCGGGACGCGAGGCCCGCTCCGTCCCGAGGCGCCGCGGCGAGGCCCGGCGGCTCAATCTCCGTCGTCGCGGCCGGAGCCGGCACTGCCGCAGCCGGGGGCGCTACGTCCGACCGCGCCACCCACGCGCCCGCCGCCACCGTCAACCCGACGATCGCCATGAGTTCGGTCCGACGGGAACGGCGCGTGTGCACCGGCGCACGACACCCGCCCGGCGTCACCGGCCGATCACGCGACCGCCGCCGAAACCACGGGGTCGCAGCCCTTTGCTCCAGGTCACTTCGACGGGGGAGGGTCCCAGGCGACCTTGCCGCCGGGCAGGAAGTAGAAGAGCAGCATCTCGCCGCCCGTCACCGTCGGGATGTGGTGCGACATCGGCGGGAACACCACCCACCCCTGCGGCCGGCCGTCGAAGGTCGGATGGCCCTTCCACGCGAAGCCGAGGTTGATCTCGCCGTTCAGGTGCGTGTGGCCCGCCGCCGGCCCCTCCATCCACACCGCGTCGACGCTGTACCCGCCCAGGTCCTTCGCCAGCCGGCCGAACTTCACCTTCGGCCCCGCCGCCTTCGTCACCAGCCACCCCTGCTCCATCCCCACCGTCGCCAGCGCCCGGATCCGCGCCGCCCGCAGCCCCGTCAACGGCACCGTCGCCGACAACGTCTTCTCCGCCTCGCTCGGCTTCGCCGGGTCCACCGACCGCAGCACCGGCAGCAACGCCTCGAGCTCGGCCATCAACGCTCGCTGCTCGACGCACGGGACGGGGGTGTCGGCCATGGCGTGGCGCTCCGATTCGGACCCAGGAGACCGCTACGGTACGGACCCCGACGCCGACCGCAACGACCCGATCGACCGCGCCCCCCGCCGCCGACGCAAGGCCCGTTCGCCGACCCGAGGCCCGGCGCCGCACGCGAGGCCCGTTCGCCGACACGGGGCCCGTCCGCGCACGCGAGGCCCGGCCGACGACGCGGGCCGGGCCTCGCGGTCCGCCCTCGCGGTCCGCCCTCGCGGTCAGCCCTCGCGCGTGACGAGCACCGCCCGCACCGGGCTCGCGTCGGCGCCCTCGAGCCGCAACGGCAACGCCACCAGGTCGTACACGCCCGGCGTCACCGCCGAGAGGTCGATCCCCTCGAGGATCGCGATCCCGTGCGACGCGAGCCGGTGGTGCGCCGCCAGCTCCTTGCTGTCGAACGCGTCCATCGAGTCGCTGTCCACCCCCACCAGCACGACCCCGCGCGCCGCCAGCCAGTCGGCCGTCTCGGGCGTCAGGTGCGGCAGGTGCTCGTCGAACCCGGTCGGACGCGTCGCGTACATCCGCACGAGGAGCCTCGGCGCGGCGCGCAGCGCGGCCTCGGTGCCCGCGGGCAGGTCCGCCGGCACGAGCCCGCGGCCGGCGGGCCTCGCGTCCACGACGACGCACGGGCCCAGGTACTTCGCGAGGTCCACGTCGGCGATCGCCGCGCCCGCGTCGTCGAAGTGGTACGGCGCGTCGGTGTGCGCGCCCGTGTGCAGGCTCATCGTCACCTGCCCGACGTTCACCGGGCACCCGCCGCCGATCTTCCACGACCGCCGGTACTCGAACGGCGTGTCGCCCGGCCACACCGGGATCCCGGCCCGCACGGGCCGCGAGATGTCGAGGATCCGCCTCACGTGACCACCGTCTTGACGGCCTCGTGCTTCTTCCACGCGCCGGTCCGCAGGATGTCGGCGATCTCGTCGATCGCGCGGTCGCACTCCTCGTCCGACGTGTAGAAGTGCGGCGACACGCGGATGCCCGCGCCCGGCCGGTAGTCGACGATCACCTCGCGCGCGAGCAGCTCGAACTTCACGTACTTCGCGTGGGGCACGTCGATCGCCACCGTCCCGCCGCGCCGCGCGGGGTCCATCGGCGCGTTCACCTTCCACCCGCGCGCGAGCGCGGCCTCGACCAGCCGCTTCGTCTGCCGCTCGCTCTTCGCGCGGATCGCCGCCGGGCCCGCCTCGGCCACGATCCGCGGCCCCGCGCGGCACGCGTACAACGCCGGCACCGGCGCCGTCCCGTTCATCCACCGGTACGCGCCCGTCGTCCGCCGCATGGGCGGCCCCTCGAACGCGAACGGCTCCGGGTGCGCCATCCACCCCGTGAACCGCGGCGTCAGCGCGTCGATGAGGTCCGGCCGCACGTAGAGGAACCCGCCGCCGGGCCCGCCGCACAGCCACTTCAGCGTCCCGCCGATCAGGAACGAGCACCCGAGCTCCTTCACGTCGACCGGCACCGTCCCGACGCTCTGGAACGCGTCGAGCACCACGTGCGCGCCGACCGCCTTCGCCTTCGCGCAGATCGCCTTCGCGTCCTGCACGTAGCTGCTCTGGAACAACACGTGGCTGATCGGCACCAGCAGCGTCCGCTCGTCGATCGCCGCGAGCATCGCCTCCGTCGGCACCGTGATCCCGTCCGGGCTCGGCACCTCCGTGACCCGCGCGCCCTTGCTCGCCGCCAGCTCGGTGTATAGGTACCGCACCGACGGGAAGTTCATCGACGAGTACACGACGCCGTTGCGCGGCCCCTGGAAGTCGAACGCCGAGATCACGACCGCCTCCGCGATCGTGACGTTCTGGTGCATCGACACCGTGTCCTTCGGCGCGCCGAACAACGTGCCGATCTGGTCGCCCACGCCCCGCGCGAGGTCCCACCACGTCTCGGCCCACGCCCGCACGCCGCGCGTCTTCCACGTGCGCGCGTACTCGAGCAAATCCACCTCGGTCTCGGCGGGCATGGCGCCCAGCGAGTTCGAGATCAGGTACGTCGTCTTCTCGAGGATCGGGAATCGCGACCGGAACCGGAGCAGCGGGTCGTCGGACATGGGACCTCGGGGGCTCGTCGGGCGGGGGACGGCGGCCCCGCGCGGGGTACGCGAGGCCCGGCGGCCGTCGCGCCCCTCGGCGGGGACGGCAGGAGGGTACCGGACGGGACCGGCCGGTACGCGGCCCGCCGGGGACCGTGGCCGGACCGTAGGATGGCCGGCCGTGTACGACCCCTACGACCCCCTCGGCGGCCTGCGGCGCGTCCTCGCGTACTCGTGGCGCCTCGGCCACCTCTTCGGGATCGAGATCCGCGTCTACTGGACCGCGGTGCTCGTGTTGCTCGTCTCGGTCTACCAGACCACGCGCTGGCCCGGCGTCGGGCTGCTCGAGGGCTTCGCGCTGGGCCTCGGGTTCCAGGCGGGCCTCTACCTGATCGTGCTCGTCCACGAGCTCTGCCACGCGTGGGCGGGCCGTCGCTACCGGATCCAGACGCCCACGATCACGTTGTCGGCCCTCGGCGGGCTCGCGCACATGGCCGCGCCGCCGCCCCACCCGCGCGCGGAGATCGTCGTCGCGATCGCGGGCCCGCTCTCGCACGTGCCGTGGATCCTGCTCGGGCTCCTGCTCGACGGCCGCGTGGCGCCGCTCCGCGTGGGCTCGTACGGCTTCCCGCTCGACCTCGGCTGGTACCTCTGGTTCACCAACGTCTGGCTCCTCGGGTTCAACCTCCTCCCGCTGTTCCCCATGGACGGCGGGCGCGTGCTCCGCGGCACCCTCGCGCTCCGGCGCCACCCGAACTGGGCGACGCTGTGGACCGCGCGGATCGGCATCTTCGGCGCGATCGCGCTGATGGCGTGGGGCATGAGCGACCGCGGCTTCGGCGGGACGCTGCTCTTCCTCATCGGGCTCTCGAACCTCCAGGTCTGCCTGCAGGAACTGGCGGCCGCCCGGCACACCGACGGCCCCTACGCCGCGGTGGACGCCTGGGGGCAGGACCCCGACGCGTGGAAACGCGGGGCCGGCCCCGACGACGCCGACGAGCGTCCGTCGCGCCGCGGGCGCTGGTCGATCCTCCGTCGCGGCGGCGACCCCCGGCGGGCCGCCGACCGCCGCCCCCCGGCCCCGCTCGCGCCGCCCCCGGCCTCGCCGTCGGCCGACGACGCCGAGCTCGACCGACTGCTCGCCAAGGTGGGCGAGGTCGGCCTCCCGGGGCTTTCGGACGCCGAACGCGCCACCCTGCAGCGGATCTCGGAATCCCGTCGCCGCCGCCGGTGAGCGGTACGATTCCTCGCGGGCCCCGCGGGTCGGCGGCGTTCCCAACGGAAACCCCATGTCGCGCCGCGCCCGACTCCTCGCCGTCTGCCTCGCCGTCGCCGGCCCGACGGTCGGTGGCGCGCTCCCCGGCGTCCCCCTCGCCCCCGCCCGGGCCGACGGCCCGCCCCCCACGCCCGCCGTCAACGAGGTCGCCCGCCGCGAGGCGATCGAGCGCCTCGCCAAGAGCCTCCGCAAGGACGCGAGCAGCCCGCGCGCCGAGAAGCTGCGCGAGGAGATCGTCAAGGACCTCGAGGCGCTCGAGGCCCTCGACGGCGCCGACGCCGCCCGCGCGGCGATCGAGGCCCTCGCCTTCGACGACGAGGCCGTCGAGCAGCGCGTCCTCGCCTACGTCGAGACGGTCCACGACGCGTCGCTCGTGAAGCCCCTCGCCGCGCTCCTCGACCACAAGGACTACCGCCGCCGCTTCCGCCTGCACGCGGGGATCGCCCACGCGTTCGCCGTCATCGCGTCGCCGACCGCGCTCGAGCCCCTGACCGACCTCATCGGCTCCGAGGACCCGAAGGTCGTCGCGGCGGCGGCCGACGCGCTCGCCGGGTTCAAGCAGGTCCCCCACGCGAAGCGCGTCGAGCCCGTGCGGCGGATGATCGACCGCTTCGAGTCGTGCTGGAACCTCAAGGAGAGCCGCCGGCCCGAGGACCGCATCGCGACCGACAAGGCGAAGGACGAGTGGGAGGTCTACGGCGCGGCGCTGCGCAAGGCGCTCCAGGCGCTGACCGGCCAGACGCAGCTGACGAAGCCGAAGCAGTTCCGCGACTGGTGGAACGACCACAAGAAGGACACGAACTGGTAGCCCGGGACGTAAGGTCCGCTCGCCCGCGACGGCGGCGCGGCGGGCGCGCGGCGGGCGGTCGTCGCACGCGAGGCCCGGCCCCCGCCGGGCGGGCGTTGCGCGCCGGGCCCGGCGTGGGAGGATGCGGCCGTCCGTGCGGGCAGGACCGTCGCGAGGAGCGATCCTCGAGGAAAGTCCGGGCTCCACAGGGTTCGGTGGCGGGTAACGCCCGCCGGGCGCAAGCCCAGGGACAGTGCAACAGAAAGCAAACCGCCGATGGCCCCTCACGGGGATCAGGTAAGGGTGAAACGGTGGGGTAAGAGCCCACCGCGAGGACGGCAACGCCCTCGGCACGGCAAACCCCACCGGGAGAAAGGCCACATAGAGGAGGACGGGGCCCCGCAAGGGGACCCCACGGCGCGGCCCGCGCCGCAGGACTCCCGGGTAGGCCGTTCGAGCCCGTCGGCGACGGCGGGCCGAGATCGATGACGGTCACCCTCCGCAAGGGGGGGACAGAACCCGGCTTACGGCCCGCACGGACTTTCCTCGCCCCGGGGCCGCCCCCCGGGGCGACGGGCCCTCGCAGACCGCCCGGACGCCGTCGCCGCTCGGGACCGCCGCGGTCCGTGCACGGCGGCCCCCGCGGCGGCAAGCGGGCCTCGCGGTCCCGGGAGGGGGATGCGGCCCCGTCGGCCCGGCGCGGAACGGCGCCCGCCTCCGCGCTGCGGGTCGCGGGTCCCCCGTGTTTTCATGCCCCCGGATCGAGCGTCGTGAGCCGCCGAGGTCGGCGTCCCCCGCGCCCGCCGGAGGCTGCCGTGGCCGCGCGTGACCCCAAGTCGTTCGCCGAGCTCGCCGAGATCGCCCGCCAGATCCGCCGCGACGTGCTGACCATGACGCACGTCGCCAACTCTGGGCACCCGGGCGGGCCGTTGTCGGCCGCGGACTACCTGACGGCGCTGTTCTTCAACGAGCTGAAGCTCAACCCGGCGGACCCCTCCGACCCCGACCGCGACCGCTTCATCCTCTCGAACGGCCACTGCTCGGCGGTGCTGTACGCGCTGCTCGCGCACCGCGGGTTCATCCCGCGGACCAAGCTCGGCACGTTCCGCGCGACGGGCACCGACCTGCAGGGCCACCCGAACCGGCACTACGTCCCGGGCGTCGAGGTGGGCACGGGCTCGCTCGGCCAGGGCCTCTCGGTCGGCGTCGGCATGGCGCTCTCGCTGCGCCGCGACCGGCTGAAGAAGCACGCGCCGACGGGGCGGCACCTCGTCCCCCGCGTGTGGGTCAACGTCGGCGACGGCGAGCTGCAGGAGGGGCAGTGCTGGGAGGCCGCGATGGCCGCCGGGCACTACCACCTCGACAACCTCTCGCTGCTCGTGGACAAGAACGAGGCGCAGATCGACGGCTGGACGCACGACGTCATGTCGATCGACCCGCTCGCCGACAAGTTCGCCGCGTTCGGCTGGAACGTCGTCGAGGCCTGGGGCCACGACTTCCAGGAGATCGAGGTCGCGCTGCACAAGGCGAAGCGCTGGAACGGCAAGCCGTCCGTCGTGATCTGGCAGACGCGCATGATGCGCGGGTGCCCGTCGTTCGAGGCGGAGCCGGGCTGGCACGGCAAGCCGCTCTCGGACCGCGAGAAGCACCTCGTCGTCGCGCTCCGCGAGCTGGGCTTCACCGGCGCGGCGGCGGCCGACGACGCGATCGCGACCATCGGCGGCCCGCAGAAACACGACCTCTCGGCGTTCCAGACGCGGCTGAAGGCGCGGTTCCCGGGCTGGGAGCTCACGCGCCAGGGCCTCTCGGACGAGCTCGTGGCGCTCGGCAAGGACGACCCGCGCGTCGTCGTGCTCGACGCCGACCTCGCGGAGTCGACGCTCACGAAGAAGTTCGGCGAGACGTTCCCCGACCGCTTCTTCGACATGGGCATCGCCGAGAACAACATGGTCAACACGGCGGCGGGCATGGCCCTCTCGGGCAAGGTCCCGTTCGTCGCGTCGTACTCGATGTTCCTGGCCGGCCGCTCGTGGGACCAGATCCGCAACACGGTCGCGTACAGCAAGTGCAACGTGAAGGTCGCGGCCTGCCACGGCGGCATCAGCGTCGGCAAGGACGGCCCGACCCACCAGTCGGTCGAGGACGTCAGCAACATGGCGTCGATCACCAACATGACGGTGATCGTGCCCGCCGACTACTGGCAGGCGCGCCGCGCGGTCCGCTGGGCCGCGCAGCACGACGGCCCCGTGTTCCTCCGCTTCGGCCGCGAGAAGGTCCCGAACCTCACGACCGAGCAGACGCCGTTCGAGGTCGGCAAGGCCCTCGAGCTGCGGCCCGGCCGCACGGGCACGATCGTCGCCAACGGCATGATGGCCGCGCCCGCGCTCCTCGCGGCCGAGCGCCTCGCGACCGAGGACGGCCTCGACGTCCGCGTGCTCCTGATGCACACGGTGAAGCCGCTCGACCGCGACGCGGTCCTCGCCGCGGCGCGCGAGACGGGCTTCGTCGTCACGGCCGAGGAGGGCTCGACGACGGGCGGCCTCGGCGCGGCGGTCGCGAACGTCGTGGTGCAGTCGGCGCACCCGGTGCCCATGCGCATCCTCGGGACGCCGGACAAGTACCTCGGCTCGGGCGACCCGTTCGCGCTCTTCGAGAAGGCGCACCTGACGGAGCAGGACGTGATGGCGGCCGTGCGCGAGCTGGCCGGCAAGCGCGTCGCGACGGCGGCCCGCTGACCGTGACGCCGGCGCTCACCGCGGCGGCCGTCGTCGCGGCGCTGCTGCTCGTGGCCTCGACCGTGCCCTGGGCCGGCCGGGGCCACGCGCGGGCCGTGGGCCTGACCGCGATCGTGCTCGCG
>JAEUHO010000382.1 GCA_016795345.1 Planctomycetia bacterium
GTTTACGGCCGGTCCGCGGCGTCTCGCCCGACGTCCTCAATGTGACCCCACGCGACCGGCCATGACCGGTCGACGGCCGGTTTCGCTGGACACCGGCTGGATGGGCAAGGCTCGCGCCCATCGGCGGGGCTGGGTGGCGACGAGTGGAATAGCCGGTAAACTCGCTCCGCCGGATGCGGCGAAGCGGCTTCGTCGGCGGCGGAGGATTCAGTTCGTGGCGTTCACTCTCGACTACGACCAGATGGTGTTCCTCGACGCCGAGGAGTTGGCTGAAGACGGTATCGCCGCGGCATACGCGCGGTTGCTTCCCAAACTGAGAAAGTACGTCGGGCAGCCGGCCCGTATCGAGGACGTGGTCGACGACGACACGGCTGCCTACTCGGTGCGATGTGGGGGCAGGGAGTACCCCATCTACGGTCCCGGCTTGGCCGACGAGAATGGCGAGGCATGGGATCGCGCTACCATCGCGTTCTTCGCGCTCGTCAACGATCAACTCGCCAGCACCCCGTACCGCTTCTACGCAATCAACGGCGGAAACGACCTCGGTGGGATGTTCTTGACTCCGGCGCAAGCGTACGAGGCACGGGCCTCTCTCCCGAGGCCGCTCGACTGGCCGTACCTGCCTCAGGACAACTCGCCGGGGTGCGGCCAGTTCCACTGATTCGGGTGCGTCGGATCGCCGCGACGTCGCCACCCGTTGAGACTGATTCCCGCGTGGCGTGCGGCCGCGCGTGACGGAGTTGGCTCAAGGCAGGACTAACGCGATCGTCGACGGCCTAGTTCCGCCGCTCTCCTCAGCATGAACCACTAGCGCCGTTGAACGTTCGCCCGGGGCGTCGATGTGACCCCACGCGACCGATGGACGGGGGTTCGTGCCCCGACTCGCTGAGATACCGGCTGAACACGATCGGGTGCGCAGCACGGATCTCCTGTGCGAACGCGTCTCTGGCTCCTCTGGCGGTCCGTGCGGTCGGCGTGTGCGGGTGTCGGTCGGGGCCATGCCGATCTGGTGCGAGCCGCCGGCATCGATCTCGCTGACACGCGCGAGCGCAGCGTCCTCCACAAACCCAGCACTGGCGCACCCCTGGGTCTCGGGGCATTATGTCCATCAGGTGCGCGCCGCGAGGCGGCGTGCCCGAGTCGACTCGCGGTCCCAACCGCGATGGGGTCGGCCGCGCCGCGAGGCGCCGTGGTCCTTCCGGATCTTGGCGCCCCATGTCCAATCCCCCCGTCATCCGCGCGTACGTGGACACGGTCCTCGTCGCGCCCGCGCGGCTGCGCGACACGCGGCAGGTGAAGGCGCTCGCCGAAGAGCACGCTGGGTCCGTACATCACCAGCGAGATCGCATCCGCAAGGGTGTGCTTCGTCGCCGACCTGGGGTGCGGGTCGGAAGGCGGACATACCGCGCACCGCTTCACGTCCACCAGCCCGACGATTTCGCCCTCAACTTCATCCGTAGTGCGCTGAAGCACGGGAGACTTGCTGTCCTCCGGCTCGATATCGCACTCGACATTCGTTGCGACAACCGCGACGCCGCGGATGCACTCCACGCGGAACTGAGGCGGAAGATCACGCTCTCTGGTGCCCGCGGTCCTGTGCGCGTCAGCCACGGCGGATCGATCCAGATGGGGACGACGTACCTTGGCGTCGGAAAGGGCCAAGAGGGCGCGGTGCTGGTCGTTTACTCGGACGAGCACGCGGCGTGCAAGAACGGCGGTACACCGACTACACACATCGAGCTTCGGCTCTTCGGCGCGCGCGCGGTTCGTGCGGCCGTCGGGCGTTCGCTCACACTCGAGATGTGCATGCGGCGTGTCCGCGTTGTTTCCGAGCTCCGGGTGCCGACGCGGATTCTCCGTGCTGCACAGAACGCCGGCCCCACGCCGTACGCGCAAGACGTTGTCGAAGTGATGAGGAGGCACGGAATCGATCGGCGATCCGTCGTTAGGCGCGCGATTCCGATTTGCGACTGGGCACGTCGGAATGTTGCACCCGCGCCCGCGTCGGGCCCCACGGCCTCCGATCGCCCGAATTGAACCGATCCGGAGTCCCGCATTTCCCCACACACGTTAGGACAGACCCCCCTTACCCCCAACGTCACCACCGAGTCCCGTTCCCGTTTCTCTCCCACAAGCAACAGGAGTATCAGCCATGAGCCCCACCCCGACCATGCTCGGTTCCGTTCCGTTCGCGCCGTTCGACATCGCTTCGCTTCCCACCCCACTCGCCTCGCAGGTCACCGCCGCACGAGAGCGCACGACCGCCCTCCTCACGCCGCTCCCCTCTCGACAGCGTTCCGTTCGTGCGGACGTGACGCTCTCGGATCACGGCCGCGACCTGGCGCTACGGAACGATCTCCGTGGCGTGGAGGTCGAACTCCGGTCCGCGTTCGACGTGGCCCGGCGCTCGTTGAAGAACAGCAGGGGATCCGCGATCTCCGCCATCAGCGGGCGCCTCTTCGGGGACATCGACCGACCGGGAGCGCTGTCGCAGGCGCATGCCGAACTCCTTGCCTTCGCTGCGCGGGGGGACCTCTCGATTCCGAAGATCGCAACCGACACGAACGGTCGCGCACTGCTGCAGAGCGGAACACCGCTTCACCGGCTCCTGCACGCGACCGCGGAACGGGCGCCTCTCGACGATGCGCGACTCGCCGCGCTCGCCGTGTTTCGCGCCAGCCCCTTCCTCGTGACGCTGCTCGGTGGCGAGGTCGTGGCAGACGCGATGGTCCGGACCGTCGAGTCGCGAGCCGCGGAGACGGACCCCGAGGTCGCCGCGCTCCTGTCGCAGCGTGACGCGGCTGACCTCGCGCTGACCGTGCTTTCGGGGGACGAGCACACGGCGCTGGCCGCCGCCGCGAAGGCGCTCGGGTTGCCCAAGGACGCGATCGATCGGCCGGACCCCATCAAGGAGGCCGCCGGTCGGGGCCGGTGACGGTCCTTCATGCCTTCTGACCCATCTCGACCCGCGAGGCCATCATGAAGCGAGAACTGCTGGACGGTCCGCCCGGCGAAGCCAGGGGAACGTGCCGCAACGTGAGTCACACGTCGGACGGGAAGTTCGCCCCCGGCAACCGGGCGGCGTCGGGGCGCCGGAGTCGCGCCGCGTGGCGCGAAGCCTTCGATCGCGCCTGCTCCCCGTCCGACCTAGAGGCCATCGCCCGCCGCGCGGTCCGCGACGCGAAGGCCGGTGTGCTCGACGTCAACTACATCTGGGCATGAGCGACAACTACACTTCGGCATCTGGGTGTTGGGTCTGGGGTTGGAGGGAGGGTTGAGGGAGGGGCGAAGCCCCTCTCTCATGCTGCCTCCGACTTCGGTTCCGAACTCCTGCCCCCCCGAGGGGGGGCAACTTTCGGCATCGCCTTTGCTGCTCATCGATCCTCCTTCGCGCTGGCATCCGTGGGCGTCGGCAGGCGATTGCGCCGCTTGGCCTCCTCGGTGCGGAAGCTCTCGCCGGTCAACTCGAGGATCGTGGCGTGGTGCACGAGCCGGTCGATCGCGGCCGCCGTCGTCATCGAGTCCTTGAAGATCCGGTCCCACTGGGAGAACACGAGGTTGCTCGTGATCATCACCGAGCGCCGTTCGTAGCGTTCGGCGAGGAACGTGAAGAGCACCTCCATCTCCTCGCGGTCCTGCTGCACGTAGCCGATGTCGTCGAGGAGCACCGCGTCGAATCGGTCGAGCCGGCGGATCTCGCGGTCCAGTGCCAGCGCTCGCTTCGCGTTGAGCAGGTCCTGCACGAGCTTGTACGCCGGCACGAAGAGCACGGTACGGCCACGCGACACGAGCTCATGCCCCACAGCACACAGGCAGTGGGTCTTGCCGCGCCCCGGCAGCCCGAAGGCGAGCACGTTCTCGCCGGCGTCGACGAACGCGCCGTCGTACAGCGTGGGCAGGGTCCGCCGCACTTTCGTCGGCAGCCGCGAGACGTCCAACGTCGCCGCGGTCTTGTCGAGCGGCAGGTGAGACTGGCGACGCAGCCGCTCGATGCGGCGCACCTCCCGGTCGGAGAGTTCCTGTTCGCACAGGGCTTGCAGGAAGCGCGTGAACGCCCAGCCCTCGCGTTCAGCCTGCTGCGCGATGGCCGCCTGCTGCCCGAGGAAGCTCGGCAGGCGAAGCGCACGCAGGAGCACGTCCAGGCCCGACCCGTTGGAGGCGCTCACGACGCCGCCCTCTCGACGCCGTCCCCGAGGATCCCGTCGTACTCCGTCAGGTCCGGGGCGGGGATCTCCACCACGGGCACCGCCGCGGGCCGGGGCGCGACGCGGTCGCGGATCACGTCGAACCGGGGCGTCTCGTCGCGAGCGAGGAGCGCGACGAGTGCGGACTCGACGTCCGCCTCGAGTGTCTTGGCCGCGAGATCGACGATCCGCAGGTACTCGACGTCCGCGCCCCAGGCGGGCAGGTCCTTCACCAGCCGTGCGTACGTCGTGCGGAACACCTCGGTCGGGAAGAGGGCTTCGCGGTACCGGTAGCAGCGGAACGCGCCGGGCTTCCTCACGAGCGACCCGATCACGTGCCGGTAGTTGATCGTCGCCCCGTTCTTCCCGCGGCCCCGCTCGACGTCCAGCTCGACCTGGTCGCCGAACATCACCTCGACGCGTGTCTCATGGACCCGCACGCGGACGCGCTCGCCGATCAGGCGGGAGGGCACCGAGTATGCGTGCCCCATCACCCGGATCGTGGTTCCCTGGCCCACGCGAACGTCGAGCTGCCGGTAGGAAGAGAGCCGCCGGGCGGGCAAGGGCCGCAGGAACGACCTCTCCACCTCGAGGCGCTCCCCGCGCTCACGGTTCCGCTCTCGGAGCGCCTCCTGCAGCCATGCGCGGTAGGCCGAGAGGCTCGTGAAGTCTCGGTGCCCTCGCAGGAGGAGTCGCTGCTCGAGGTCGCGCTTGAGGGCGCCGTTGAGCGATTCGGCGTCGCCGTTCTGCTCCTTCTCGCCGACGCCCGTCGTGCGCGGCTGCATCCCGTAATGCGTCACCAGCCCGACGTACTCGGCGTTGAACGCCCGCTTGCCGCTGCGCAGGTCGTGGGTGGCCGCCGTCGAGTTGTCCGTCTGGCTGTGTGCCGGCACGCCGCCCAGCTCGAACAGCGCGTCCTGGATCCCCTCCGAGAGCGCCGCCATCGACTCCGACCGGCACGGCGTCGCCCACTCCCAATTCGAGTACGGAAGCACCGGGTGGCAGAGCATGTGCGGGTACGCCTCGCCGGCGATCGTGATCCCCAGCTCGGTCGCCCACGTGAAGTCGGTCTGGATCGCCTCCCCGGGCCGGTGCTCCTGGGGGAAGAAGATCTCCTTCTCCGGGCCGCTGCGGGCTCTCCACGCCCGCACGCGACGCTGCAGCGTCCTCAACTGCCCGGCGTGGAACCTCTCCGGCTCCCTCGCGACGAGTTCCATCAGCAGCGTTCGCGCCTCCAGCGCGGGTGCGGCGACCAGCCGCGCCTCGAGATCGAGCCAGACTCCGTCGAACGGGTCCGGCCGCGTCCGCCAGGTCCGCGGCGGTGTCGGCCCCGGGAGCTGGCCCGAGTCGCGGTATGCCCGCGCAGTGTCCCGGTGCAGCCCGGCCCTCATCGCCGCCCTCCCCAGGCCATCGCCCCGGGCGAGCGCCTGGAACAGCCGCCGGACCTGCCGGATCGTTGAGCGCATCCTCGGAACTCCTGGATTGCGGAACGCCGCAGTCTGGGAGCCCCGGACCCCGGGCTACCGGGGGGGTGCGGATGCCGAGATGTAGTTGTCGCCACTGCCGAGGTGTAGTTGTCGCTGAGCACCCACCCGAGAAGCGAACCAAGGTCACGTTCCACACGCTGCGTCACACGGCCGCCTCGCTCATGGTCGCCGAGGGGGTTCCGCTCTTCGACGTCGCGAAGATCCTCGGGCACAGCACGATCGCGGTGACGATGAGGTACGCGCACTTCGCCCCGGAGGCGGGCCGGGCGGGAATCGACAAGCTGGGCAAGGCGCTCCAGGGCGGCGCAGGCGATCCGGGGGCCGATGCCGCGTCCGGCGGCGCAGCCAGTTCCGGCGTGGCCGAGGCCGTCGGCCGGTACGCCGCTCGTCTCACCGGGTAGACGGGCGAAGGCCCCCGGTGAGGCCCCCGGACTGCTCACGGCCGCCATAAACCCTTGCGGCGCCATGCGTAACAGGGCGAGGGCACCGGTTTCGAACACCGGTGGCTTCGACTCGCCGCCCCCAATGGCGCGGACTCCTTCGAGTCAGACTGCCTTGCCCCACCTCTCCATGGGCCCGATCACGTCCGCGAGAAGTCGCCGCCCGACGCCTCGAAGTTGTTCGGTCGTCAGCGGCTTCGAAGCGAGGAGCCCGTACTCACACGAGTGCCGCGCTTCCATGACGTCGTCCGCGTTCTCGAGAAGCGCGCGGATCCCGCTGCCGACGCTGGCTCCGAGTGCTCGTGCGTCGTCTGGGAAACAGGTGTCAAGCGCTTCCTGCCACAACTCGGGCCACCGCTCGATCGCATCGTCGTCGCTCAAGTGGAATAGGGCGAGAACACGGCCGAGATCCTTGTTGCTCCGCTTGATCCGCTTTCCTCCGATCTCGCCGGACATCTTGGCGTCGCCGACGCTCGGATGTTCGAGCAAGTTTGCGAGCGCCATCATTTCCACTCGCGCGAGCCGGACACCCATCGCGGTGTCGACCGGCCTGTAGTTCGCAAGGGAGAGAAACCCGAAGCTCGGAAGTCCGAAGTGCCCGTGAGACGTCGCCACGCGCATCCAGCGCCGGCCCCTATCGGACGGTGACTCTGGCACGGTCAGCAACTCGACGAACCACGCGTGCCCGCTCGGCGGGTTCATTCGGACGGCGGGCAGCGCGTCGTCGGGCGTTCCCGCAGCGCCCGGCGCGGACCACTTCTCGTCGGGGCGAAACTTCCATCCCGCCTTGAAGAGCTCCTCTGTCCAAGCACGACCCGCGGCCACCGCCTCGACGCGTGGCGAGAGCATGCAGTCGACGTCCTTCGTGCGAAGGCCCATCGTCGGCTTCTCGGGCAGCAGCTGGTACCCCGCAGCCAGGCTCCCGATCACCACGACGTTCTTCCGGGACGCCTCCGGAATCGCGGATGCGACCTCCTCGAGGACGCGTTGCGGGGAGACCCAGTCCTCTGTCGGAACGGCGCTCATGGACGCCGTCCGTTCCTAGCGGCCAGTTCGCGGATGAACTGCTGGGACTGTGCCTCCAACTTCGCCTCCTGCAGGTCGAGCAGGCACTCGGTCGGGTCCGCCCACACCGAGCCGCCGACATCACGACCAAAGAGTGGGTCCAGACGGCGTACGACGTGGAGCACAACGACCGCGGGCTCTTCGCGCAGTGACGTGCGCTCGAGCGCGGCGTCGAGTTGCGAAACGATCGAGATGTCAGGCGTCCCGTGCGGAGCATGGACGCTCAGGTCCAAGCGCGGCGTGCCGACGATGTCGAGATTGGGTAGGTGATGCGTGGCGCCGAGGATCCCGCCGATCGCGATGTCGCTTCGATTGAGCGCCGCGAGGCGCCTAACGAGGGCCTCGATCGCGCGTGGCTTGCCCGTGCGGTCGGCAAACCGCATGGTCTCCCTCACGCTCTCACTGGCAGATGCGAGCTGCTCCCACTCTTCGCGGGGGAATCGCAGGAGTTCGACGCTTCGATCCGAACCACGACGCACAACGTGACG
>JAEUHO010000435.1 GCA_016795345.1 Planctomycetia bacterium
CCGCCGCCCCCGGGGCGCGGCGGCGCGCCGGGGGGGGCGCCGGGTGGGGCCGGCGCGGCGGCCCGCGCGCGGGGCGCCACCCGGCGCGGGTGGGGGTGGGCGGCGATAGGCTGACGCGTCCCCAGGACCCCCGGAACGCCATGACGACGAGCGCCCCCGCCATGACCGCCACCGCCGTCCAGATCGCCCCGTCCATCCTGTCCGCCAACTTCGCGGACCTCGCCCGGGACATCCAGACCGTCGTGGACGGCGGCGCCGACCTGCTCCACCTCGACGTCATGGACGGCCACTTCGTCCCGAACATCACGTTCGGCCCGCCCCTCGTGAAGTCCATCCGCGGCAGCACGAAGGCCGTCCTCGACTGCCACCTCATGATCAGCGAGCCCACGAAGTACGTCGGCGCGTTCTGCGATGCCGGCGCCGACTGGGTCAGCGTCCACGTCGAGGTCGCCGACGACGTGCGCCGCGCCCTCAAGATCATCCGCCAGAAGGGCAAGAAGCCCGGCATCGTCCTCAACCCCGACACCGACGTCGCGCGCCTCGATCCCTACCTCCCGCTGGTGGACTTCGTGCTCGTCATGTCGGTGTTCCCGGGCTTCGGCGGCCAGTCGTTCATCCCGTCCGTCCTCGACAAGGTGCGCGCGCTCCGCGACCGCGGGTTCCCGGGCCTCCTCGAGATCGACGGCGGCATCAACGAGAAGACCGCGCCGCTCGCCGTCGAGGCCGGCGCCCGCGTGCTCGTCGCCGGCAACGCCGTGTTCAACGCCCCCGACCGCGCCGCCGCGATCCGCCGCCTCCGCGGCGCGGCGTGACCGCCGCGGGCGAGCCCCGATCGCCCACGCCGCCGCGGCGGCGGTCCGGCGGTGCGATCCTCGCCCGCGGGTGCTGGCTCTACGTCGTCGCGCTCGGCGCGGGCTTCGTCGCCGTGCTCGTCTACGCGCTCGTCGTCGGCCTGATCCACGGCGAGGACGTCGATCACCGCGGGTTCATCGTCGGTGGGGTCTTCGCGCACCTCGCCGGGACGCTGCTCGCGATCCTGGTCCTGCCCGCCTGGCTCGCCGCCCGGCGGCGCCGGCGCGCCGCACCCCCCCCGGCGTAGGCGTCCTCCCCCGCGCCCGGTATCGTGACAGGGCTCGATCCCCCCGGGAGCCCGTCCGCATGGCCTGGTCGTTCCGCAAGAAGCGCGAGATCCCCGCCGGCCTCTGGACGAAGTGCACGAACCCCGCGTGCGGGAAGATGGCGTTCAGCAAGACGATCCAGGAGAACGTGAACGTCTGCCCGGAGTGCAGCCACCACATGCGCCTCGAGGCGCGGCGCCGGGTCGACCTGCTCCTCGACGCGGGCACGTTCCAGCCCCTCGGCGACGACATCGTCCCGGTCGACGTCCTGCGCTTCAACGACGGGTCCGAGGCCTACGAGCAGAAGCTCAAGCGCACCCGCGCCAAGGGCCAGACCGGCGAGGCCGCCCTCGCGGGCCGCGGCTCCATGGGCGGCCGGCCCGTCGTGCTCGCCGTCCTCGACTTCTCGTTCCTCGGCGGGTCCATGGGCGTCGTCGTCGGGGAGCGCGTCGCGCTCGCCGCCGAGGCCGCGCTGAAGGACCGCGTGCCGCTGATCGTCGTCTCGTCGTCCGGCGGCGCCCGCATGCACGAGGGCCCGCTCTCGCTCATGCAGATGGCGAAGACGAGCGCCGCGATCGCGCGCCTGCGCCCCGCGAAGATCCCCTACATCAGCGTGCTCGCCGACCCCTGCACCGGCGGCGTCAGCGCCTCGTTCGCGGCCCAGGGCGACCTCACGTTCGCCGAGCCGGGCGCCCTCATCGGGTTCGCCGGGCCCCGCGTGATCGAGAGCACGATCCGCACCACGCTCCCCGAGGGCTTCCAGCGCGCCGAGTTCCTCGCCGAGAAGGGGTTCATCGACCGCATCGTCGACCGCCGCAAGCTGCGCGAGGAGATCCTCGCGGTGCTCGCCTACCTCGCGCCGCTGCCCGAGCAGCCGCTGCTCGCGTCCGCGACCGCGGGCGAGCCCGCGCCCACGGCCGGCCTGTCGCCCAAGACGGCCTGACCCGGTGCCCGGGGTCCGTCCGCGCCTCCTCGCGCACCGCGGCCGGCGCGCCGCGGGCCCCGAGAACAGCGGTCGCTCCGTCGTCGCGGCATTCGACGCCTGCGACGGCGCCGAGGTCGACGTCGTCGTCACCGCCGACGGCGTGCCCGTCCTCCGCCACGACGACCGCCTCCCCGACGGCACGGCCGTCCGCTCGCTCCCGTTCGCCGACCTCCGCCGCGCCGTCGGCGGCGACCCCGACGACACCCCGCGCGTCGAGGACGTGCTCGCCGCGCTCGCGGGCCACGGCGCGCCCGACGCGATCCTCAACCTCGAGCTCAAGGCGCCCGGCGCCGCGCTCGCCCTGCGCCCTCTCCGTGCGTCCCTCGGCCGCGTCGTCTTCACGTCGTTCTACGCGGTCGAGGTCCTCGACGCGCTCGCCGCGTTCCCCGAGCGGCCCGCGGGCCTGCTCGTGTCGCACGCCGCGTTCCGGTTCGTGCCGCCGGGCGCCTCGCTCCTCGCCGTGCAGCACCGCGCGCTGCCGGACGTGCGCCGCGCGCGCCCCGACGCCACGCTCTGGACGTGGACCGTGAACGACGCCGCCGCGGCCGCGCGCGCCGCCGAGGCGGGCGCGGTCGTCTGGATCGGCGACGACACCGACGCGATGGCGGACTGGCGGCCGTAGGCGCGTCTTTCGCGGGTGGCGGGGCCGGACGGCGACCCTCGGGACCGCGAGGCCCGGCCGCCGCAACGCCCGTGGCCCGCACCGAGGGAGAACGGACGCGCGGCCTCGCGGTTCATCCCGCGGCGTGCTCGGCCCTGCGGCGGAGCGGGCCTCGCGTCCCCGTGAACCGGAGCGCGTCCCCTCCGTTCTCCCGCGCACGGGAGGACGTCGTCATGCGCCACACGCTCCGCAGGTTCGTCGCGTTCGTGGGGGCCGTCGCGGCCGCGGTGACGGGCGCGGCCCGGGCCGAGGCGCACGGGATCCTCGTCGGCGACGGCGCGAACGGCGAGGTGCGGCTCACGGCGCACCGCGTCACCGCGACCGTCGAGGACCGCATGGCCGACGTGGTCGTGGAGCAGACGTTCCACAGCGACGCGACCCGCGTCCTCGAGGGCACGTACGTGTTCCCGTTGCCCCAGGGGGCGGCGGTCGCGAAGTTCGCGATGACGATGGGCGGCGCGATGGTCGAGGGCGAGGTGGTCGAGGCGAAGCAGGCGCGTCGTGTCTACGAGGGCATCGTCGCGAAGCGCCGCGACCCGGGCCTGCTCGAGTGGGTGGGCTCGGGGCTCTTCCGCGCCCGCGTGTTCCCGATCGAGCCGGGCAAGGACCTCACGATCCGCCTGCGGTTCCAGCAGCTGCTCGAGGAGGACGCGGGCACGCTCCTGTGGCGCTACCCGCTCTCGACGGACCGCCTCGGCGGGGCCTCGAGCGCAATCGTCGAGGTCACGGCCGACGTCGGGAGCACCGTCGACCTCAAGGCCGTCTACTGCCCGTCCCACGAGGTCACGGTCACGCGCGACGGCGAGCGCAAGGCGCGCGTGGTCCATGCGCGGCGCGGCGGGCGGCAGGACCGCGACCTCCTCCTCTACCTCGGGCGCAGCCCGGAGGACGTCGGCGTGTCGGTCGTGTCGGGGAAGGCGGTCGCGGAGGACGGGACGTTCCTGGCGGTCCTCGCGCCCCGGGCCGCGGTGGACGACGCGCGGCGCGTGCCGGTGGACGTCGTGTACGTGCTCGACACCAGCGGGTCGATGCAGGGGGAGAAGATCGCGCAGGCCCGCGCGGCGCTCGCGTACGGCCTGCGGCGGCTGCGGCCCGACGACCGGTTCGCGGTGCTCGGGTTCGCGACGGGCGTGCGGGCGTTCCG
>JAEUHO010000111.1 GCA_016795345.1 Planctomycetia bacterium
GGACCGGCCGCCGGCGCGGGGGCGGCCCCCGCCGACCTCGAGGTCGCGGTGGCCGACGGCGAGGTGCGGGTCGCGCCCGGGGCCGTCGCGGCGGGCCCCGTGCGCCTGTCGGTCGCCAACGCGACGGCGCGCGAGGCGACCGTCGTCGTCGAGCGCACGGCCTGGCTCGACGACGTCGCGACGGCCCTCGACGTCGTGGCGCTGCCCGGGTTCGCCGACGTGTTCACGACGGACGTGCTGGCGCCCGGCGAGCGCATCGCGGTCCGCCGGGTCGCGTTCCTGTTCACCGACCTCAAGGGCTCGACGGCGCTGTACCGCCGCGTCGGCGACGCCGCGGCGTACGCGCGGGTGCGCGAGGTGTTCGGCGCGCTGCGCGACGCGGTGCGCGCCCACCACGGGATGCTCGTCAAGACCATCGGCGACGCGGTGATGGCCGCGTTCCCGACGCCCGCGGCGGCGCTCGCGGCCGCGTTCGCGATGCACCGCGCGGTGGCGGGCCTCGCGGTCCCGTCGGGCGAGCCGCCGCTCGTGCTGAAGGCCGGGCTGCACGTCGGGCCGTCCCTCGTCGTGAACGCGGGCGGCGCGCTCGACTTCTTCGGCACCACGACGAACCTCGCCGCGCGCGCGCAGCACGAGGCCCGCGGCGGCGACGTCGTGGTGACGGAGGCCGTGGCCGCCGACGACGACGTGCGCCGCCTCCTCGCGACGCGCCCGCACGGCGCCGAGCCGTTCACGGCGACACCGAAGGGGTTCGCGGCCCCGGTGGGCCTCCGGCGGATCGTGCCGGCGTAGCCGGCCCATGCACGAGGGGACGAGCCGGGGCCGCGGCTGCGACCCGCGGGGCCCGCGGCGACCCCACCGGCGGCTCGGCCGGATTCGGTGGACGCGCCCCTCCCGGTCGGGTTCAACCGCCGCCCATGGACGTCACCACCCTCCTCCTGCTCGTCGGCGGGCTCGTCGTCTTGTCGGTCGGCGCCGAGGCGCTCGTCCGCGGGGCCGCGTCGCTGGCCGTGGCCCGCGGCGTGTCGCCCCTCGTCGTCGGCCTGACGATCGTCGCGTTCGGCACCAGCGCGCCGGAACTCACGGTCAGCGTCGCGGCCGCGCTCGAAGGCAAGACCGACGTCGCCTACGGCAACGTCGTGGGCAGCAACATCTTCAACGTCCTCCTCATCCTCGGCGTCTGCGCGGTGCTGGCCCCCTTGGTGGTGGCGCGACAGCTCGTGCGGGTGGACGTCCCCATCATGGTCGGCGTGACGCTGCTCGCCTGGGCGTTCGGCGCGGACGGACGGGTCGGCCCGATCGAGGGCGCGCTCCTCACGATCGGGCTCGCGGGATACCTGCTGTTGCAGCTTCGCATCGCGCGCCGCGGGAACGGCGGCATCGACGTGGAGGAGGCCCACGGGCCGAAGTCGCTGCCGTTGCAGCTCTTGTTCATCGGCGCCGGCCTCGGCCTCCTCGTGCTCGGCTCGGGCTGGTTCGTCGACGGCGCGGTCCGCGTCGCCCGCGCGCTCGGGGTCTCCGACCTCGTGGTCGGGCTCACCATCGTGGCCGCCGGCACGTCGGCGCCCGAGGTGGCCACCTCCATCGTCGCGACGCTGCGCGGGCAGCGCGACATCGCCGTCGGCAACGTCGTGGGCAGCAACGTCTTCAACCTGCTGGGCGTGCTCGGCGTGTCGTCGGTGCTCGCGCCGGGGGGCGTGGCGGTGCCCGACGCGGCCCTCGCGTTCGACACCCCGTTCATGGCCGCCGTGGCGGTCGCGTGCCTCCCGATCTTCTTCACGGAGCACCGGATCGCGCGCTGGGAGGGCTGGCTGTTCCTCGTGGCCTACGCCGCGTACACCACCTACCTCGTGCTCGCGGCGACGCGGCACGACGCGCTCCACGGGTTCTCGTGGGTCGCGTTCGAGTTCATCGCGCCGCTCGTCGGGGCCACGCTCGTCGTGCTCGCGATCCGCGCGTGGCGGGCCGGCCGCCGCGCGGCGGCCGGTCCGGCCCATCCGCCGACGCCGCCGCCGGCCTGAGGGTCTGCGACGGCACAGACGACCCATTCTCGGGCGAGCGCTCGGGAGGCGCATCGCAAGGCACGAGGAGGATTGCGGGTTCTGGACACGCGGACGACGAGTGACGCCGCGAGGCGCCTCCCGCCGCCGACCGAATCGCGTCCGTTGTTCCGGAGCAGGCCCTAACCTCCGGGGGGCCGATCCCGGGCGGGGCCGTCACGCGAGGCTCCGGCGGCGAGGCCCTCCGCGCGCCC
>JAEUHO010000523.1 GCA_016795345.1 Planctomycetia bacterium
CGCGTGCGCGTCGCCGTGCTCCCCGCCGTCGGCCTCCTCGTCGCGGCGGCGCTGTCGGGTTGCGGCGAGGCCTCGCGTCCGGCGGCCCCGTCGGCGGTCGCCGCGGGGGCGCCTGCGCGGTGCGGCGGGTGCCACGCGAACGAGGCGACGGCGTGGGCCGCGTCGCCGCACGCGCGGCACGCCGTGGCGGTCGCGACGCCCGAGGGCGGGGCCGACGCGGCGATCGGGTCGCACTGGATGCAGGCGTACCTGCGGAAGGACGCGGACGGCGTCCACCGGATCGTGCCGACGTGTTTCGACCTGCGGGAGCGGCGGTGGCGACCGGTGACGGACGTGCTCGCGGCGATCGCGGGGGGCGACGCGGGGTTCGCGACGGGGCCGCTGCCGGCGGTGGCGTCGCGGTCGTTCGACGCGGACTGCGCGGGGTGCCACGCGAGCGGCGCGCACGTGCGGTTCGACACCGTCGAGGGGCACCTCGTGTCCGCGTGGCGCGATCTCGCGATCGACTGCGAGGCGTGCCATGGCGCGGCGGAGGGGCACCGGACGGGCCGGCCGGGGACGATCGTGCGGCTGCAGGATCTCACGCCGCGCGGGCAGGTGATGGTCTGCGGGCGGTGCCACGGCGGGCCCGCGAGCGACGGCGACCTCGGGCCGACGGAGGCCGCGACGGGGCTCGCGCGGCTCGGCGACCACGCGGCGCTGTTCCCCGACGGCGTCGCGGGCGGGCAGACGTACCAGGTGGCGTCGTTCGTGCGGAGCGCGTGTTTCCTCGAGGGCGGGCTCACGTGCACCGGGTGCCACGACGCCCATGGGAAGACGCTGCGCCACGGGGGCGACGTGGACGCGACGTGCGTGGGGTGCCACGCCGACCGCGTCGGCAGCGCGCACAGCCGTCACGACCCCGCTGGGCCCGGCGGGTCGTGCGTCGCGTGCCACATGCCGGCGCTGCTGGGCGGGTTGCTGCGGCAGCAGCACGACCACCGTCTGGGGGTGCCGGTGCCGGGCATCGCGGGGACGCGCGACGCGTGCTCGGCCTGCCACGCCGACCGCGACCCCGCGACGCTGCGCGCGGCGTGGACCGGTTGGTGGGGGCCGGTGCCGGCGCGGCGCGACGCGGTCGTCGCGGCGGTGACGGCGCTGCGGCGGGGCGACGCGGCGGCCGCCGGCGCGTTCGCGGCCCTGGCCGACGATCCGGACGCCCACGTGCGCGCGACGGGCGCGCGCGCGGGCCGGCCGCTCGCGGCGTTCCTCCGCGACCCGTCGCCCGACGCGCGCGCCGCCGCCGTGCGGGCCACCGCCACGATCGCGTCGTCGGACGACGTCGCGGCCTTCCTGCGCGACCCGGAGCCGCGGGTGCGCGGCGAGGCCGCGACGGTGCTCGCGCTGCGCGGCGACCCGCGCGCGCGCGAGTTCGACGACGATCTCGTGCGCCTCGCGCGCGGCGACCGCGAGCACGTGCTCGCGCGCTACGCGCTGGCGCTCGCGCGGCTCCACGACCGCCGCCCCGCGGAGGCGCTGCGGTTCGTCGAGCAGGCCCTCGTGTTCGAGGCGGGGTCGCCCGACCTGTGGTTCCTCGCCGCCGAGGCGCACCGCGTCGCGCACCGCGAGACGCCGTTCCGGGCCGCGGTGGCGCGCGGCGTGGCGCTCGTCGGCGACGGGCTGGCGCGCGGGGAGGCGGCGGAGGCGGCGCTCGGTCGCTTCGTCGCCGCGCAGATCAACGGCGGGCGCGGCGCGCTGGCCGCCGCGATCCTCGCGGAGGCGGCCGACGCGCTGCCCGATCCCGCGGTGCGCGCGCGCTTCGCGGCGCTGCGCGACCGGCTCGGCGGGCCGCGATGAGGCCGCGGTTGCAACGCTAGCGATGCAACCGCGGCGCGTCCGCGCGCCCGGGGAATGCCGCGCGCACGTTCGCGTTGCGTCACCGGCGACGTGACGTCGCCGGGAGCCCGTCGTGGCCGAACCTGCCGTCGGTGGTGCAGCGCGGAGCCGTGGTCGGCCCGCGCGCCTGGTGGTGCGGACGGGGCAGCCGGCGTGGGAGGGGAACCTCCTCACCCGCGTCGTCACGGTGGGCGACGTCGCCGTCGGCGGACCGGACCCGGTCGTCATCGCGGGGCCGTGCGCCGTCGAGTCGCGCGCGCAGACCCTCGAGCTCGCGCACGCGGTGAAGGCCGCCGGCGCGACGATGCTGCGCGGCGGCGCGTTCAAGCCGCGCACGAGCCCGTACGACTTCCAGGGGCTCGGCCGCGCGGGGCTCGAGATCCTCGCCGAGGCGCGGGCCGCGACGGGGCTGCCGGTCGTCACCGAGGTGCTCGACCCGCGCGACGTCGCGATGGTCGCCGAGCTGGCCGACGTGTTCCAGATCGGCGCGCGCAACATGCAGAACTACCCGCTGCTGCGCGAGGTCGGCCGCGCGGGCAAGCCGGTGCTCCTCAAGCGGCACTGGGCCGCGACGCTGCTCGAGTGGCTCTGCGCCGCCGAGTACGTCGCCGTCGAGGGCAACCTCGACGTCATCCTGTGCGAACGCGGCATCCGCACGTTCACCCACACCGACTACAACCGCAACACGCTCGACCTCAACGTCGTGCCCGCGGTGCGGGAGATGTCGTTCCTGCCGGTCGTCGTCGACCCGAGCCACGCGACCGGCGTGGCGTCGCTCGTGCCGCCGGTGTGTTTCGCGTCCGTCGCCGCCGGGGCCCACGGCCTGCTCGTCGAGGTCCTCGGCGAGCGCACGCGGCCCGAGGACGCGCTCTCGGACGGCCACCAGTCGATCCGTCCGTCGGTGCTCGCCGACGTGATCGCGCGCCTGCGCACGTTCACCCCGGGCGCGGTGGCCGGGACGCTCGCATGAACGGGGGGCGTCCTCGTTTCCGCACGGCCCCGGCGGCGCTCGCCGCCGCGGGGCTCGCCCTGCTCGTCGCGTGCGGCGGCGAGCCGGGCACGGGCTCGACGACGCCGCCCGCCGCCGCGGCCGCGGGCGACACGACGGGCCTCCTGCGGGACGCGACCGCCCGGAGCGGGATCGACTTCGTGCACCACCTGGGCGACGGCAAGCTCGACAACCTCGTCGAGGCGGTCGGCGCGGGCGGGTGCGTGCTCGATGCCGACGGCGACGGGCGCCTCGACGTCTACCTCGTCGACCAGGGCTGGCACGCCGACGTCAGCACCGGCCCACGTCCGGACACGGCGACGGGCAGCCGCCTCTACCGCAACGTGGGTGACGGCCGGTTTGAGGACGTCACCGCCAAGGCCGGCGTCGGCGACCCCGGGTACGCCTTCGGCGCGATCGCCGGCGACGTGGACGGTGACGGGCGCACCGACCTCTACGTGCTCTGCCACGGGCCGAACCGGCTCTACCGCAACCTCGGCGGCGGCCGCTTCGAGGACGCGACCGCGAAGGCGGGCGTCGGCGACCCGCGGTCGTCGGTGGCCGGGGCCTTCCTCGACGCCGACCACGACGGCGACCTCGACCTGTACGTCGGCAACTACGTGACGTTCGACGTGGAGTACAAGCTCCACTACGCGCCCGACGGGTTCTCGGGGCCGCTGGCGTTCGCGCCGCAGCCCGACGCCTTCTACCGCAACCGCGGCGACGGCACGTTCGAGGACGCCACGGCCGCGAGCGGGATCGACCGCGTCGCGCCGGGCCGGGCCATGGGCGTCGTCGTGTTCGACGCCGACGCCGACGGGCACCCCGACCTCTACGTCGCGAACGACGCGTCGGCGAACTTCCTCTTCCTCAACGACGGGCACGGCGTCTTCCGCGAGGTCGGCACGTCGTCGGGCACCGCCTTCGGCTTCCACGGCGAGGCCACCTCCTCCATGGCGGGCACGGTCGGCGACCTCGATGGCGACGGCCGCCCCGACCTGCTCGTGACCGACGGCTCGTTCGGGTCGCTCTACCGGAACCTCGGCGCCGGGAAGTTCCAGGACCGGGTCCGCGCGTCGGGCTTCGCGCAGCACGCCTCCGCGTGGGCGCACTGGGGCGCCGTGCTGGCCGACTTCGACGCCGACGGCGCGCTCGACGCGTTCGCCGCCGCCGCCGACCTCCACTACGCCACCGGCCGGCCCGACCTCCTCCTGCGCAACCGCGGCGACGGCACGTTCGAGGACCTCGCCGAGCGCGGGGGGCCGTACTTCCGCCGCGAGACCGTCAGCCGCGCGGTCCTCACGCTCGACGCCGACGACGACGGCCGCCTCGACGTCCTCGTCACGCGGATCGGCGCGAGCCCGGTCTTCCTGCGCAACGCGGGCGTGCCCGGGCACCACGGCGTCACGCTGGCCCTCGTCGGCGCGCCGCCCGCGCGCGAGGCCCTCGGCGCGCGCGTCGTGGTGGAGGCGGGGGGGCGGCGGACCGAGCGCGTCCACCAGCTCGCGACCGGCTACCTCGGCCAACACGACCCGCGGGTCCACGTCGGGCTCGGCACGGCGACGAAGGTCGACCGCGTCGAGGTGACCTGGCCGGACGGCACGGTCACCACGCGGACGAACCTCGACGTCGACCGCGTCCACCGGCTCGAGCAGCGCGGCCCCGCGTCGGCCGAGCCGGTCCGTCGGGAGGCCCTCCGATGACCGCGACGCGCCACCGCCCGGTCGTCGGCGCCGCGGCGCTCGTCCTGCTCGGGGCCGCCGCCGCGTGCGGGGGACGCGAGGCCCCGCCGGTCGCGGCCCCGCCGCCGGCGCCGGTCGTCTGGCTGGTGACGGTCGCGCCGCGGGGCGCGCCGGTCGCCGACGAGGTCGTCGGGCTCCCCGACGGCGCCCGTCTCCTCGCGCTCGACCCCGCAGCATCGGCTGCGGCGCCGGGCGCGGCGCCGGGCGCGGCGCCGGTCGATCTCGGCGCGGGCCTCGCGTCGGCGGGGGACGGCTGCGTGACCGCCGACGCGACGCGCGTCGCGTTCGTCGGGCGTCGCACGCCGACGGACCCGTGGGGCGTGTGGACGTGCGCGCCGGACGGGTCCGAGCGTCGCGCGGTGGCCACCGGCACCGCCGACGCGGCGGCGCCCGCGTGGCTGCCCGACGGTCGCCTCGTCTTCGCGATGGCCGTGCCCGACCCCGCGCCGCTGCCGGCGCTGCGGCGGGCCTGGGCGCTGTTCGTCGCCGACGACGCGGGCGGCGCGCCGTCCCGGATCACCTTCGGCGCCGCGCTCGACCTCGACCCGACGCTCCTCGCCGACGGGCGCGTGCTGTACGCGGCGTGGCAGCCGGGGCCGTCGGACGGGCACGGGCGGTTCGCGCTGTTCACCGTGCACCCCGACGGGACGGGCGCGGCCCGCCTGCACGGGGACGCGGCGACGCCGCCGTACGTGCGGCGGCCGCGCGTCGGCGTCGACGGCACGATCGCCTTCGTGGCGGGCGCCCTCCCTGGGGGGGACGGCGCCCGGGCCTCGCGTGCGTTCGCCCTCGACCCGCGCAACCCCGCGGCGGCCGCCGTCGAGGTCCCGGCCGCCCGTGGGGCCCGGGTCGTGGCGCCGGACGCCGACGACGGCTGGGTCGTGGCGTCGGGCGCGACGTGGGGGCGGCTCGCGCGCGGCGCGGGGACCCCGCAACCCGCCGCCGTCGGCCTGCCGACCGACGTCGAGGTCGCGGCCGCGACGGCGCTCGCGGAGCGGCCGCGTCCGCAGGGCCACCTGTCGCTCGTGGAGCCGCGGGAGCCGTGGGGGCAGCTGCTCGCGCTCGACGCGCGGTTCCCCGCGACGCCCGGTGCGGCCCGCGTCCGGGTGCGGCGCTACGACCGCGCGGCGCCGTACGCCGAGGGCGCGGTGCTG
>JAEUHO010000001.1 GCA_016795345.1 Planctomycetia bacterium
TCGGCACCGTCCGGCTGTCGCTCCCCGTGCGACACTCGGGGCTCGCGCGGATCGTCGTGGCGCTCGACAACGACGCGGCAAAGGTCGGCGACGGGGTCGGGGTCTGGACGGGCACCGAGCGGTTCGTCGGGTACGTGTCGATCCATCCTGAGTGGTTCGCGTTGGGCCCGGCACGCCTGCGGCAGGAGGCCCGCGAGAGCGCCTCACGTACGGACACGGTCGACCGCCTGTGCGGCGAGGTGGCTGCGCTCGCGAAGGAGCAGCCGGACGACCGTGCCGTCGTGCCTCTGAGCCTCGTGGCGGTCGACGCGACGGACGCCCGCGTCGCCCACGCCGCCCTCGCCGCGCTCGAGACCCTCGTCGCGAACGGGGGTGGCATCGACGCGTACGGTGCATTCGCGCCCATCGCCGCCGACCCCACGCGGCCGCGGGACCTCCGCCTGCGCGCCGTCGATGGGCTCGCGCGCCTCGCGAAGGGTCGGATCGTGTCGCGCACCGACGTCGGCGCGCAGGTGCGTGAGGTCTGCGACCTGCCGATCCCCCGCCGGGTCGTCGACCACGTGCGAGCGCGGCTCGCGGAGCTCGCGAAGGACCCGGACGTCGTCGTCGCCGAGCGCGCGCGGGCGTCCCTCGGCCGTTGACCCCCGGCGACGGCGGGCCCGATCGCGCGGTCCGGGCCGCGAGCGGGCCACAGGACGCGGCGATCCCGCGCGGCGGGCATCTCCGGCCCCGCCGGGTTGGTAGGGTGCGGGGGCGACGGGTCGTCGCGGGCCGACAAGGGCCCCCGAGGTGACATGAGCTGGTTCCCCGATCGGATGACGGAAGCCGGACCGACCGAGATGGACGAAGGCGTCCGCCTCGAGCGGCGGAGCCTGCTCAAGGCGTCGGCGGGCGCGCTCGCGCTCCTCTCCCTCGGCTGGCCGCAGCGCGCGCTCGCGCAGGAGCCCGCGGTGGACGACGACGCCGACCTCGCGTGGGACGCGCTCGCGGCCGCCGCGCTGCCGCTCGCGGAGAAGCTCGTCCGCGCGAAGAAGCCGCGCGAGGAGGTCTACCTCGCGCGCCTCGCCGCGCTCGTGCACCGGCTGAAGCTCCCGGGCGACCGGGACTCGCTCGCGGTGAAGCGCCCGATCGTCGTCGCGCAGTTCAAGCTCGAACCGGGCCGCGGGTTCCCGTGGCACGACCATCGCGACTACAACGGCCTCATCCTGTGCGTCGCGGGCGAGGCGCGCGTGCGGAGCGCCGACATCCTCGGCGGCAACCCGCGGCCGCCGAAGGGGCGCACGTTCCAGCTGAGGGAGACGGCCGACGTCCGGCTGACGGCGGGCCGGGCCTCGGGTCTCACGCGCACGCGCGACAACGTCCACGACGTGCGCGGCGCGGGACGCGACGGCGCCCGCCTGCTCGACTTCTTCACGTTCTTCGACGCCGGCGGCCGCTCCGTCTCGATGACCGTGGCCGACAAGCCCCGCGACCCCGAGCAGCGGGTCTACGAGGCGACCTTCGTCGAGTAGCGCCCGCGCCCGGCGTGGGCCGACCGGGTCAGGGCACGTTCGGGACCAGGACGAGGATCTGACCGTCGGTGGACGTCCCGACGGCTTCCGCGGTCGTCGCGTCGGGGCCGCCCGGGTTCCAGGTCATGCGGTCGACCACCGTCACCGTCACCAGCCACTCGAGGCCGGCACCGACGACGCCCTGGGGCTGGGTCGTGTCGGGGCCCGTCATCGTGCGGCCCCACGCGAACGTGCCGTCGGCGGCGAACTGGAGGAAGAGCCCCTCGGAGCCGTCGGCGGGCTCGACCGTCGCCCCGAGGCCCTGCGGGTCCACCGTCGTGGTCCCGAACATCGTCGTCGCGAGCCCGACGCTGCCGTCCGTGAGCACGCCGAGGCCGGGGTTGCGCAGGAAGGCCGCCGAGGCCGCGGCACGGACCCAGGCGACGTCGCCCGCGGGCGTGTAGCGCGCCACGTAGAGGGTCGTGTCGCCGGACGACGGGAGCGTCGCCGCGGCGGGGAGCAGGCCGTCGAACGTCATCCCGTTCGGGAACGAGCCGGCGAACGCGAACCCGTCGCCGGGCGCGCCGGCGCCGGCGTCCACCGCGTCGTCGCCCGGGCCGCCCGCGCGACGCGCCCACATCAGGTCGAGGTTCGGCCCGACGCGCGCGACGAACACGTCGAAGCCTCCGGCCGAGGTCAACGTCGTCTCGTTCGTCTCCCCGTCGCCCAGGAGCAGCGTGCCGGGGAACGCGCCCGCGACGATCGCGCCGCCGTCCGTCATGGGCGCGACGCTGGCGGCGAACGCGTTCCCGGGGCCGCTCATCTGACGGACGCCGACCAGCTCGTCGCTCGCGTCCCACGCCGCGAGGTAGACGTCGTCGAGGGTCCCGGCGCTCGCGAGCGTCGAGGCGGAGGCCGCCGTCGCGTCGGGGAGCGTGAGCGTGCCCTCGAAGCCGCCGGCAAGGAAGAAGCCGCCGAGCGACCGCGGCGACAGGGCCGCGCCGAAGACGCCGACCGTGGCCGTGACGGCCCACGCGAACGAGAGGTCGCCGTCGGCCTCGAACCCGACCACGAACACGCCGCCGCCGGCGCCGGCGGTCACCGTCGTCTCGTTCACCTCCCCCTCGCCGAAGGTGATGCTCCCCGGGAACTGCCCGGCGAAGACCGCGCGGCCGTCGCCGAGGGCGCAGGCCGAAGCCAGCCACGCGCTCGGGCTGAGGGCCACGTCCCGCGCCCAGACCAGCGAGCGGTCGGCGGCGTACCGCGCGAAGTACGCGCCCGCGGTCGCGAACGTCGTCTCGTTCACCGTGCCCGCGCCGAGGGTTATCGCGGCGTCGTGGCTCCCGGCCACGACGAACGACCCGTCGGTGAAGCGCGCGACGTCCTCGGCGTAGTCGGTGCCCGCGCCGCCGAGGTCGAGGATCGCCGCCGCCGTGTGCGTCGGCGTGCCGAGCGACACGGGGCCGCCGCCGCCCCCACCGCCGCCGCCACCGCAGGCGGGGAGCACCGACGACAGGACGGCCACCGCGGCCCAACGACCCCGACGACGTGCGCGGCTCGACGACATGACGCCTCCCGACCGACCCGCGGCGCGGTCGCGGGGGCCTCGCGCGCGCGAGCCCCGCGCCGGGACCGTCCGTCGGGTCGGGGGCGCACCGTACTCGCAAGCGACGGCGGGACCAACAGCGAAGGCGCGGCCGGCCCCGGCGTCAGCGGGGCGGGGCGGAGGCGAAGGCGGCGACGACGTGGGCGTGGAGGTGGCCGTTGCTGGCGATGGCCTCGCCCGTCGTGTGGCCGGGCACGCCGTCGAAGTCGGTGAAGCGGCCGCCGGCCTCCTCGACGAGGATGCGCGGGGCCGCGAGGTCCCAGACCTTCACGCCGGCCTCGATCCAGACGTCGGCCGTGCCGTCGAGGAGCATCGCGCAGGAGCCGACGTCGCCGTAGGCCCGGCTCGTGCGCGACGTGCGGACGAGCGCCTCGACCGCCCCGCCGCGCGGGTGGTCGAACATCGCGCGCTTCATGCCGCCGAGGCTCAGGATCGCGCGTTTCCACTGGTCGGTCGCGGACACGCGCACGCGCTCGCCGTCGCGGAAGCAGCCGAGGCCGCGGCCCGCCCAGTAGGCCGAGCGCAGGACCGGCAGCTCCATCGCGCCGGCGACGATCGCGCCCGCGTGCTCGAGCGCGACGAGCGGGCCCCACATGACGCCGCCGCGGGCGTAGCCGATGGTGCCGTCGAGCGGGTCGATGATCCAGCGCGTCGCCCCCTCGCCCCCGCGCGGGCCCCCCTCCTCCCCCAGGATCGCCATCCCCGGACAGGCGCGCTCGATGACGGCGACCGCCGCGTCCTCGGCCTCGCGGTCGGCCACGGTGACCGGGCTGCCGTCGGCCTTCTTGTCGACCCGCTCGAGCCGGCGCCAGTGCTTGAGGCCGACCGCGGCGGCGGCGCGGGCCGCGTCGCGCGCGACCTCGACGAGACGGGGCAGGGCGTCGAGCACGGGGAGGACCATCGCCGGAGGGTACCGGACGGGTCCGGGGCGCGGCCCCCTCCGTCGTAGACTCCCGACGTGAGCGAGGTCGCCTCCCCCCCGTTGTTCGTCGGCGTCGCGCTCGACCTGGCCGTGGACACGTTGTTCACGTACCGCGTGCCGCCGGAGCTGGCGGGGCGGGCGCGGCTGGGCGCGCGGGTGCGGGTGCGGTTCCGCGGGAAGCCCGTGGTGGGGCTGGTCGCGGAGGTGACGGACCGGTGCACCCTGTCGCGCGTGCTCGACGTCGAGGGGTTCCCCGACGAGGGGGCGACGCTGCCGGCGGACCTGCTGTCGCTGGCGCGGTGGGTCGCGAAGTACTACGGGTGCGCGGTCGGCGAGGCGTGCGCGGCGATGATCCCGCGGGGCGTGCGGACGCGGGGGAAGGGCGCGCAGCGGCGGATGGTGCACCTCGCGAGGGACGCGGCCGCGGCGGCGGCGGAGGCCGACGCGCTGCCGACGGAGAAGAACGCGCAGGCGCGCGTGCTGCGGGTGCTGGTGAAGGAGCCGGCCGGGCTGCCGGTGACCGACCTGCTGCGGCGCGCGAAGGCGTCGCACAGCCCGGTGCGGAGCCTCGAGAAGGCGGGGTGGGTGCGGCTCGAGACGGTGGACGCGGGGGCGGACCCGCTCGTGGAGGCGACGAAGGCGCCGCCGGCGAGCGACCCCGGCGCGCCGCCGGCGCTGTACCCCGCGCAGGGAGCCGCGGTGGCGGCGGTGACGGGGGCGATCGAGCGCGGCGGGTTCGCGCCGTTCCTGCTGCTGGGCGTGACGGGGTCGGGCAAGACGGAGGTGTACCTGCGCGCGATCAACGCGTGCCGCGCGCGGGGCCGGCAGGCGATCGTGCTGGTGCCGGAGATCGCGCTGACGCCGCAGACGGTGCGGCGGTTCCGCGCGCGCGTGCCGCGCGTCGCGGTGCTGCACTCGGCGATGACGGAGGCCGACCGCGCGAGCACGTGGCGCGCGATCCGCGCGGGCGAGACCGACGTCGTGATCGGGCCGCGGAGCGCGGTGTTCGCGCCGGTCCCGCGGCTCGGGCTGCTCGTCCTCGACGAGGAGCACGAGACGTCGTTCAAGCAGCAGAACGCGCCGCGGTACCACGCGCGCGACGTCGGGCTCGTGCGGGCGAAGGAGGCGGGCGCGACGGTGATCCTCGGGAGCGCGACGCCGTCGCTCGAGTCGTACCGGAACGCGAAGGAGGGGCGGATGACCCTCCTGTCGCGGCCCGAGCGCGTGGCGGCGCGGCCGCTGCCGCCCGTGCGGATCGTGGACCTGCGGAAGGACGGCGAGCTGCGCGGGTCGGGGCGGCGGCTGTCGCGGACGCTCGTGGAGCGGCTGAAGGCGACGCTGGCCGCGGGCGGGCAGGCGATCCTGTTCCTCAACCGTCGCGGGTTCGCGACGAGCGTCGCGTGCCCGCGCTGCGGGTGGGTGATGAAGTGCCCGCACTGCGACGTCACGCTCACGTACCACCGCTCGGACACGCTGGGCGTGTGCCACCTCTGCGGGCACGAGCGCCGGCCGCCGGCGATGTGCCCCGACTGCGCGTTCCCCTCGCTCAAGTACCAGGGCGCGGGCACGCAGACCGTCGAGCAGGAGCTCCTCGACACGTTCCCCGGCGTCGCGGTCGCGCGGATGGACAGCGACACGATGACGAAGCGCGAGGCGTACGAGGACGTGCTCGACCGGTTCGCGCGCGGCGAGGTGAAGGTGCTGCTCGGCACGCAGATGATCGCGAAGGGGCTGCACTTCCCGGAGGTCACGCTCGTGGGCGTCGTGAGCGCCGACACCGCGCTGCAGGTGCCCGACTTCCGCGCGGCGGAGCGCACGTTCGCGCTGCTCGCGCAGGTCGCCGGCCGCACCGGCCGCGGCGACGCCGGCGGCGAGGTCGTCGTGCAGACGCTGCTGCCCGACGCGCCGGCGATCCGGCTCGCGACCGAGCACGCGTACGAGGCGTTCGCGGAGAAGGAGCTCGCGGAGCGGGCCGAGTTCGGCTACCCGCCGTTCCGGCGGCTCGTCCGCGTCGTGTTGCGCGGCAAGGACCCCGCGGCGGTGGACGAACGCGGGCACGCGTTGGCCGCGCGGCTCTCGGCCGCCGCCATCGACGGCGTCGAGTACCTCGGGCCGGCGACGCCCCCCATCGCCCGGATGGCGGGCTTCTTCCGCCGCCACCTGCTGATCAAGGCGACGACGCCCACGGGCGCCCGGCGGGCGGTCGAGGTGCTGCGCGCGACCGAGCCCGCCCACCGGGGCGTCGAGGAGCAGATCGACGTGGACCCGGTCGGGATGCTCTGACGGCGGGCCCCGCGGGTCGCTGCAACGCGCGGCCGCGCGGAACGAAGATCCAGACGGCGCGAAACGACGGGCCACGACCCTTCCGACCTCCCCCGGTCCGACCGGGGCGATCGCGGAACGAAGGGCCACCGCCCCGGGTCTCGCGGCCGATTCCGCGATCCGCACCGGCCGCTCGGACGCTCTCAACGAGGGGCGACCCGGGCCCGCCGGTGCCCCGTCCCCGGCAGCCCCCGGTCGTAGGATCGACTCGCCGCCCCGGAGCCCCGTTTGCCCCGCCCGCCCGTCGCCCTCCCCCTCGCCCTCCTGTCGCTCGCCCTCCTCGCGATCCCGGCCCCGCGGCCGGCGGGCCTCGCGTCGGCGGACGAACCGACCCCGGCCCCGAACGTGCCGACGGAGCCCCCGAAGGAGCCGGCGCCGCCCGCCGCGCCCCCCGCCCCGCCCGGCGGTCCCGCGCCCGCCGACCCGAAGCCGCCGGACGCCGCCGACGCGCCGGCCGACCCGGCGGCGGCGAGCCAGGCCGCGAAGAAGCAGCGCGTCGCCGAGCTGCGCGCCGGCCTCCCGGCCGAGGCGAAGCCCGCCCTCGACCTCCTCGACGCGTTCGCCAAGCGCGACTTCCGCCTGTGGACGACCCTCCGCCACGAGGTCGTCGCGCAGGGCGAGGCCGCGACGATGGCCCTCGTCGTGGGCCTCGCGGAGCTCGACTGGGAGGTGCGCGCGTTCACCGCGTCGTGCGTCGCGGAGCTCCGGGCCAAGCGGTGCGCCGAGGCCCTGCGCCGCGCGGCCGCCGAGGAGCCCTTCCTCGAGGCGCGCCGGCAGATGACGCTCGCGCTCGCCGCGCTCGACGACGTCGAGGCCCGCGACCTCTTCGCGAAGGCGGCGGCGTCCACCGACCCCGGGCTCCGGCTCGCCGGCGTGCGCGGCCTCGCCGCGGTCACGCAGGCGGACGGCGTGGACGCGCTCACCGCGTTCGCGCGGGACCCCGACCTCGACGTGCGGTACGAGGCCGTCGGGCGCCTCGTCGCGCTCGGCCACGGCCCCACCGTGGACGCGGTCGTCAAGCAGGCGATGGCCCTCGTCGCCGACGCGGGCCTGCAGCGCGTGGACGTGTTCAACGTCACCGACAACGGCGACCGTTACGAGGCGTACCTCCTCGGCGGCGCGCTCGCCCGCTCGACGGACCCGAAGGTGCAGAAGCTCGCCCTCGCGGCCCTCCTCGGCGAGAAGCCGTGGGAGCGCAAGGACAGCCTGCGCATGGGCCTCGCCGACGGCCTCGGCCGCGCCGTGGCGGCCGGCGCGCCGCTCCCGCCGAAGGTCGTCGCGGGCGTCACGCACGACGACACGAAGGTCCGGCTCGGCTGCGTGCGGGCGCTCGCGTGGTCGCGGTCCCCCGAGGCGCTGAAGGGCCTCGTGCGCGCGCTCACCGACTCGCAGCTCGACGTGCGCCACGAGGCGACGGTGGGCCTCGGCCGCCTCGGCACGAAGGAGGCCGTCGAGGCCCTGCGCAAGGCGCTGTCGGACCGCGGCGACGAGGTGCGCCTCGGCGCCGTCCGCGCGCTCGCCGACGTGCGCGGCCCCGAGGCGACGAAGGCCCTCGTCGAGGCCGCGCGCGACGACAAGTACATGATCCGCGTGCTCGCCGCCCGCGAGCTCGGCTGGCGCGCCGGCGAGGACGGCGTGCTGCCCGCCCTCGAGAAGCTCTGCAAGGACGTCGACTACGGCGTCCGCGAGCAGGCCTTCGCCGCGCTCTCGCACCACCCGCGCGGCGCCGACGTCGCCCCCCTCCTCGTCTCGGGCCTCGCGGACCGCGACCTCGGCGTGCGCGCGAACGCCTGCGTCGCGCTCGCGCGCGTGGCCGGCGCCGACGCCATCGCCGCCGACCCCGCGGTCGCGCGGAAGGTCGTCGCCCTCGCCCTCGAGACCGGCACGCCGAAGCTCGAGCGCGCGACGCGCGAGTTCCTCGACGCGCTGCGCCCGCCCGGCGCGGTCGAGCCGCTCATCGCCGCCCTCGGCGCCGACACCGTCGACGTCCGCCGCCGCGCGCACTCGCTGCTGCAGCGCATCACCGAGGCCAGCGCCGGCTACGCCCCCGACGCGCCCAAGGGCGAACGCGACGCCGGGATCGAGCGCTGGCGCGCGTGGTGGGCCGGCAAGGGCGGCAAGCTCCCCGCCCGCGGCGAGCGCGGCCCGCGCGTCGTCACGTCGGTCTCGGACGAGCCCACGCTCGCGCAGGCCGCGCGCGACTACAAGTGGAAGGGCCTCGACATCGCCCTCCTCTTCGACTCGACGGGCTCCATGGCCGGCCTCATCCGCGCCGCCAAGGAGCGCGTCGACGAGATGATCGGCGAGCTCCAGACGCTGCTCCCGAGCCTCCGCGTCTCCGTCTACACCTACCGCGACCACGGCGACAACTACCTCTTCTACGGCACGCCGCTCACCGCCGACCCGTGGAAGCTCTCGGGCTTCCTCCAGAACGCCACCCACGGCCAGGGCGGCGACATCCCCGAGGCCGTCTACGAGACCGTCCTCAACGCGACCACCGCGCTCGCCTGGCGCAAGGACGCGCACAAGGTCGTCATCTACGCGGGCGACGCCCCCCACCACCCCGAGCAGGAGGTGGACTTCCTCGCGCGCATCAAGAAGTGGTTCACGAAGGAGAACCAGGCCCAGCTGCACGCGATCTTCACCGACACGAACCGCCGCTCCCTCGACGTGAAGGCCCGCCGCGAGCGCGCCGACCTCGCCACGTTCCGCTCGCCCTTCCTCGAGAAGTACCGCCTCACCGCCACCGCCGGCCGAGGGCGGGCCGTACTGCTCGACGACGAGAGTGCCCTCATCAAGGAACTCCTCGTCATCGCCTTCGGCGAACCCTGGCGCCCCGATATCGAGTTGATTTTGGATTTTGAGCGGTGACAGGGCGGAGGCGAGATCGGATCAGCGAGGGGCGGCTGCGCTGGGGGCAGGTCGGGGTTCGCGGGGACGCAAGGCCCGGCGCGCAACGCGGCGGGCCTGGCGTCCCCCTCCTCGTCGTCGGCCCTGCTGGGCCTCCTCCTCCTCGGGCCGCTCGCTCGCAGGACGCGGTGCAGCCCTAGCCTCGCTCGCGGCCGCTCCCGCGACCTGTCCCCATCGCAGCCGATCGCCCAGGAAAGCGCCGCTCGCCAGCGGCAGAGCAGACCGCGGAGCGGACAGCGGAGCGGAAGGGAGCGGGCATGCGACAAGGCCCCAACGCGGCCGGTTGACCAGGGACACGCCGCTCGCCAGCCACAGAGCAGAAGGGAGCGGGCACGCGACAAGGGCCCAACGCGGCCGGTTGACCAGGGAAGAGCCGCGCGGCAGCCGAAGAGCGGAGAGCAGAAGGGAGCCGCGGAGCAGAGCGGAGGCGGAGGGCGAGGAGGGGCGGAAGGGGATGGGGGTTGGGGGGGTGCCGGGGGGCGGGGAAGGGGAGTCGAGGCTGTCGGCGCACGGGGGGGATCCGTATGATCGCGGGGCTGTCCCGAGGACTCCGCCCCGTGCGACCCTTCCCCGCCGCCGTCTGCCTGCTCCTCCTCGGCCTCGGGGCCCGGACCGCCGTCGCCGACGGGATGCGCGACCGACTGCTCGCCGCGGACCCCGTCGAGGTCCACCGGGCGATCACCGACATCGCCGGCTCGAAGGACGCCGCCCTCGCCGACGCGCTGCTCGAGGCGGGCATCAAGGCGAGCCACCCCCACCTCGCCGTCGCGTGCGGCGACACCCTCGCGACGATCGGCGCGCCCGGCGAGGCCCGCCCCGAGTTCCGCAAGCTGCTGCAGAAGGCCGTCAAGAGCAAGGACGTCCGCGAGCTGCAGAACCTCGCCCGCGTGCTCGGCGCGTACGGCCACGTCGCGTTCGACGAGCCGCTGTCGTTCCTCGCGTCCGGCCGGCGGGCGCCGGAGGTCCAGGCCGAGGCGCTCTACGCGATCGGCGGGCTCGCGGTGTCGCAGACCGCGCCGTTCTCCCGGTGCGTGCAGGCCGTCCGCGACGCGATCCTCGACAAGACGCCGTCGGTCCAGCTCGCCGCCTGCTCCGCCGCGGGCCGCCTCAAGATCAAGGACCTCGTCCCCCAGCTCGAGGACGCCGTCCGGCAGTCGCAGGACGCCTACGCCGGCCTGTACGCCGTGTGGGCGCTCACGCAGATCGGGGTCGAGGTCTCGTTGTCGCCGTACCTGCGCGTCGTCGGGTCCGACGCGAAGCGCGAGACCATGCAGGCGTGCCTCAAGGCCGTCACGAACCTCGCCGGCCCGAAGGACGTCGAGGACCTCCTCTCGCTCTCGCGCTCGCCGCGCAAGGACGCGCGGGACGCCGCCTGCATCGCGCTCGGCCTCGTCTGCGAGCGCCGGGGCGTCGAGAAGGAGGGCGCCGCGGGCGGGACGACGGACCGGCCGCCGATCCCGGTCGCGGTGGCGAACAAGATCGTGGACCGGATGGTCGCGATCATCGCCGCGGACGGCGACTGGGAGGTGCGCGACGCCGCCCGGACCTGCCTGCTGCGGATCGGCGAGCTCTCGCGCGCGGCCGTCACGCGCGAGATGCCGAAGCTCCTCTCGGCGTCCGACCGCGACGCCTCGCTCACGGCCATCGAGCTCTGCGGGCTGTACGGCGTCCAGGACGCGTACCGCGAGCTGGCCAAGCTGGCCGTCTACGACAACGACCCCGTCCGCCGCATGCTCGCCGCGCGCGCCCTCTCCGGCGTGAACCCGCAGCTGGCCGCGGAGGAGCTGACGGCGGCCGCCGCCCGCGACAAGAAGGGCAAGGACACGACCATCGCGGCCATCCGCGCGCTCGGGTACGTCCGCCACGAGGCCGCGTTCAAGGGCGCGCTGTCGCTCCTCTCGGCCGGCGACCTGTCGGAGAAGGTGTCGGCCGAGGTCGAGCGCACGCTGGAGCGGATGACCCGCCGCCGGTTCGGGACGCGCCTCGACCGGTGGGACACGTGGTGGGCCAAGGCCAAGGACCACGACCCCTTCGGCCACCACCTGCCGAAGCTCGACCGGAGCGCGAACCGCAAGGAGGTCGCCGGGCGGCGGCTGTACGGCGTCACGGAGACGACCGAGCGCTCGGTCGAGGCCGGGCTGCGCTGGCTCGAGCTCCAGCAGCACGTCGAGGGCCTCTGGGACGGCAACGACAAGGGCTTCGGCGGCGTCACGAACTGCCAGCCGGCCTACACGGGGCTCGCGCTCCTCGCGTACCTCGGCGCGGGCTACCAGAGCGGGGCCGGCAAGTTCCGCGAGACCATCCGCCGCAGCGCGGAGTTCCTCGCGGCCACGCAGTTCTACGACGGCGGCTTCCCGGTCACGGGCGGCGGCGACAACTCGTGGATCTTCGCCTACCTCATCTCCATGGGCATCTGGGGGATCAACGAGACCCTCGCGCTCCACGACTCGCCCGAGCTCCGCGAGCCCGCCCAGCGCGGCATCGACTACCTCGTCCGCACGCAGGAGCCGGGCGGCGGCTGGCGGTACGGCCCCCGCAACCAGTCCGACTCGTCGTGCACGGCGTGGGTGCTCATGACGCTCAAGACCGCGAGCCTCATCGGGCTGCGGATCGCCCAGAAGTCGTTCGACGGCATCGACTACTGGCTCGAGCGCTGCCAGTCCGACATGACCGGCGAGGAGGAGAAGCCCGAGGACATCTCCGCCGACTTCGCCAAGGAGGTCGGCGTCAAGCGGTCCTTCAAGGCGATCACGGGCTACTTCGTGCTCTCGGGCTCGGAGAAGTCGGCGCTCCAGCAGACGTCGATGACCGCCGTCGGCATGGTGTCGCGCGGCTTCCTCGGCTGGAGCCGCAGCCACCCGTTCATGATCGGCAGCGCCAACTACCTGATGGACTACCTGCCGCAGTGGCGCAAGGGCCTCGAGAAGGGTCAGGCCATCGCCTGGTACTTCTACTACTGGTACTACGCCACCCTCGCGATGCACCAGATGGGCGGCCGCTACTGGCGGGCGTGGAACGAGAAGATCAAGACCATGCTCCCCGAGAACCAGCGCGTCGACCCCGCGCCGCTCGCGGGCTCGTGGGACCCCGACACCGCGGTGCTCAACGGCGGCCGCCTCTTCTCGACGTCGCTCGCCATCATGACGCTCGAGACGTACTACCGCTTCAGCCCGCTCGTCGCCAACGCCGACGCCGACACCGCGCCGGGCGCGCCGGCGAACGCCGAGCCCGGCATGGCCGAGCCCGGCATGGGCCGCTGACGGTCGCGCCGCCGGTATCATCGCGCCCATGCGCTCCCGCCCCGCCCGTCGCGTCCTCCACGCCCTCGTGGGCGCGCTCCTCCTCGGGGCGGGCGCGCCGCGCGCGACCGTCGCCGCACCCCCCGAGACCTACGACGCGGCGGCCCCCGCGCTCACGAAGGCGTTCGACGCGGCGAAGCCCGACGACCGGCTGCAGGCCTACGCCCGCGCCGCGAAGCTGCGCGACGTCCGCGCCGTGGCCCTGGTGCTCGGCGGCCTCGACAAGGAGCGGGCGAGGCTCGAGCGCATCGCGAAGTCGCAGGCCGAGGCGCAGACCGCCCTCGAGGGCGTGCTGAACGAGATCGACAAGCTGAACAAGCAGCCCGCGACGACCGGCGCGGCGATCGAGGCGTTCAACAAGAAGGTGCGCAAGGTCGAGCGCCGCCGCGACGAGCAGTACAACCGCCTGCGCGACCTCGCGGTCGAGGCGGCCGGCGCGAAGGCCGTCGCCGCCGCGGGCACCGCGGCGGCCGGGGCCGTGCTCGACGCGCTCCCCGACGACGTCGCGAACGCCCAGCTCGCCCAGATCGCGGCGGCGTGGACGGGTCCCAAGTCCACCGCGGACGACCAGGTGCGGTGGGTGGACCTCCTCGCGGCCGTGCCCGGCCACGGGAGCGGCAAGGCGCTCCGCGAGCTCGCGCTCGCGCCCGACAAGGACGTCCGGATGCGCACCGCGGCGCTCGGCGCGGCGGCCGCCCGCCGCGAGGCCGGCGTGGTGCAGGACGCGATCTCGCTGCTCGCCGAGCCCGCGGACCGGTGGGTCGTCGCGGCGGCCGCCGTCGACGTGCTGCGCCGCCTCCACGCGCGCGAGGCCATCGAGCCGCTCATCGCGATGCTGGGCCGGGACGACCTCGGCCGCCTCCGCGAGGACGCGCACCGGGCCCTGCGCTCGCTGACGGCGCAGACCCACGGCCCGTACCAGCAGCCGTGGAAGGACTGGTGGACCGACGCGAAGGCGGGGTTCACCATGCCCCCCACGCCGGCGGACGCGGTGTCCCTGTCGGCCCCGGACAAGGGCGTGACCTTCTACGGGATCACGACCTTCTCCGACCGCATCGTCTTCGTGCTCGACGTGTCGGGCAGCATGCTCGACCCGGCCCGTGCCGAGGGGACGACGGGCGCCGGCGCCGCGGACGGCCGCAAGATCGACCTCGCGCGCAAGGAGCTCTACGCCGCGCTCGCGATGCTCGACGACAAGAAGACCTTCGACTGCATCTTCTTCGGCCACCGCGTGGTCCGGCTGCTCGGCCAGATGACGCAGGCCGCCGCCCCCGTCGTCGAGCGGGCCCGCCGGTTCGCCGGCGAGCTCGAGCCCACGGGCGGCACCAACATCCACGACGCCCTCGAGGCCGCCTTCCGCGCGGCGGGCGTGCCCGTGGGCCAGGCGGTGACGGGCCCGACGAACCTCGTGGCCGACACGATCTTCTTCATGACCGACGGCACGCCGACGGCCGGGAAGCTGACCGACCCCGCCCGCATCCTCGAGAGCGTCGCGGAGTGGAACCGCACCGCCCACCTGACGATCCACACCGTCGCCGTGGGCGACGAGTGCGACGCCAAGTTCCTCGAGCAGCTCGCGCGCGACAACGGCGGCCGGTTCGTGAAGCGGTAGCGGCCGCGGAGGACGCCCGACGATGGGGACCGCGCGAGGACGCCCGACGACGCGCGCGGCCGCCGCGCTCCTCCTCGGGGTGCTCGCGGCGGCGCCGGCCGTCGCGGCGCCCCCGCCGGAGCTCGGGCCCCTCCTGCGGAAGGCGGCCTCCGCCGCGCCGGACGAGCGCCGCGCGGCCCTCGACGGCGTCCGGGGGCTCGCGTCGGTCGAGGCGCTCGACGTCGTCGTCACCGCGTCCGCCGTCGCCCGGCGCGCCCGCGACGCCGCGGCGACGCGGCTCGCGCGCGAGGGCGAGGCGCTCGGGAGGCTCTACGACGAACGCGCCCGCGTCGAGGCCGCGTTCGCCCGGCGGCGCGCGCCCGACGTCGCGGCCTCGGAACGCCACCGCCAGCGGCTCGACGAGCTGCGCGACCGCGCGGACGTCCTCGAGGTGGCGACCACCGAGGCGTCGCGCGACGTCGCGATCGCCGAGGAGGAGCTCGACCTCGCGCGCCGCGCCGCGGCCGGCGTCCTCGCGCGCCTGCCCGCGGAGTCGCTCGGCGCGGGGCTCGACCGCCTCGCCGCCGCGTGGCAACGCGCCGCGGGCCTCGCGTCCGACGACCGGATCCGCTACGTCGAGGCCATCGAGCGCGTGAAGGACCCCGTCGTCGCGGCGCGGCTCGCCGCGCTCGTCGCCGACCCCGCCGCCGACCCGCGGCTCCGCGCCGTCGCCCTCGACGCGCGCGCGGCCCGGCGCGACGACGGCGTGCTCGGCGAGGCGTTGGCGGCGGTCGCCGACCCGTCGTGGGTGGTCCGGGCCGCGGCCATCGACGTGCTGCGGACGCTCCACGAGCCCGCCGCGGTGCCCGTCCTGATCGCCTTCCTCGCCGAGGACGGCCTCGGCCGGCTGCGCGAGGACGCGTGCCGCGCGCTCCGCTCGCTCACGGGCGAGCCGCACGGCCCCTACCACCAGCCCTGGGCCGACTGGTGGGACGGCGCGCGCCCGACCTTCGAGCCGCCGCGCCGCCCCGCGTCGCTCGCCGCGCTCGTCGCGCCCCCGACGGGCGTGACCTTCTACGGCATCTCCACGTTCTCCGAGCGCGTGATCCTCGTGCTGGACGTCTCCGGCAGCATGGCCGAGCAGGCCGCGTCGCCGGGCCGGGCGAAGGGCGAGCGCAAGATCGACACCGCGCGCCGCGAGCTCGCCGCGGCCCTCGACGGCCTCGACGAGCGGCGGGCGAGGTTCGGCGTCGTGCTCTTCGACCGCGGCGTGCGGCGGTTCGGGCCGGGCCTCTCGCGGGCCGACCTCGCGAGCCGCGGCGCCGCGCGCACGTGGGTCGCCGCGCACGAGCCCGCGGGCGAGACCAACCTCTTCGACGCGCTGCGCGAGGCGTTCCGCCTCGCGAGCGGCCTCGACGGCCCGCTGCCGCCCGCCGGCGGCGCCGACACCGTGTTCCTGCTGACCGACGGCAAGCCGACCGCGGGCGGCGTGGTCGCGACCGACCGCATCCTCGACGCCGTCGTGCGGTGGAACCGCGCGGCGCGCGTGACCGTCCACTGCGTCGGCGTCGGCGCCCACGACGCGGGCCTGCTGCGCACGCTCTCGAGCCTCACGGGCGGGCAGTACGTCCGCCGGTGACCCGCGCGGTCGGGACGGCGGCCCCGGGGCGCGGGACCGCGAGGCCCGCTCCGCGCCGCGCGGGGCCCGCGCGTCAGCGCGCGCCGGACGGCGCGGCCGAGCGCGTGACGTTGTCGACGTACCAGCGGTCCCACGCCGTCGGGCTGACGCCGAACGCCGCGGCCTGCCCCGGCGCGAGCGGGCGGCCCTGGAGCCGCTCCGCGTACGAGGCGAGCACGTCGCGGACGACGGGCTTCTGGTCCTCGGGGACGGCGTCGAGGAGCCGCCCGACCTGCGCGAACGCGCGCGGGTCGCCGATGCGCTCGAGGGCCGCGGCCGCGGCGAGGCGGATGCGGACGTGTTCGTCGCGCAGGAGCAACACGAGGAAGTCGGTGGCCTCCGGACGGCGCAGGGCCCCCATCGCCTTCGCGGCGTGGAGGCGGGCGAACGGGTCGCGGTCCTGCACGAGCCCCACGAGGCCCGTCATGGCCTGTTCGGCCGTCTGCTCCTCGAGGGGCCGGCCCACGCGCTCGCGGGCGAGCACGATGTTCGCCAGCGCCAGCGGCGCGTAGCGGCGCGCCTCGGTGAACGGGGCGCGCAGGAGCCCGACGATGGGCGGCAGCGACGTCGCCGGGTCGGCGCGCAGCTTGAGCCCGATGAGCGCGTTGCCGACGAGGGACTGGTCGCGGCTGCGCAGCGCCGTGACGAGGATGTCCGTGGCCTCGGGCCGCTTCGAGAACGCGAGGGCCTTGATGCCGAGGTGCTCGCCCTTCACGCCGTACTTGCCGGCGGCGGCGTCCGCGAGCCCGCCGAAGTCCGCGTCCACGTCCTGCTGGAGCTTGGCG
>JAEUHO010000009.1 GCA_016795345.1 Planctomycetia bacterium
CGCGGTCCACGCCCGATGCTAGGGCCGTGCACCGACAGGGAGGGATGGCGCCGAGGACGATCGATCGTCCGATCGCTTCGTCGAACGCGACAACCTGTAGGGCGCGGCCCTTGCGGCCGCCCGCCGGTCGCGAAGGACGACCGCGCGCGCCGTGCGCCCGCATCGTCGGACGCGCATGCGTCGCCGCACGCGGCGCGTCGCCGCTGCCGGGCCGATCGCCGACGTCCGCCGCGCATCGAGGCGCGGTTTCGCGCGGGCGGGCGCAAGGCCCGCCCCTACGGGATTTCCGTGATTCTGGGCATCTGTGGCGGTTATACGACACATTACGGCTGCGTGCGCCCGATCGACCGGCACGCCGGCGACCGATCGACGGAGCCCCAGGCTGGACGCGGGACCCCGTAGGGCGCGGCCCTTGTGGCCGCCCGCCAGTCGCGAACGACGACCGCGCGCGCCGTGCGCCCGCATCGTCGGACGCGCATGCGTCGCCGCACGCGGCGCGTCGCCGCGGTCGGGCCGATCGCCGACGTCCGCCGCGCATCGAGGCGCGGTTTCGCGCGGGCGGGCGCAAGGCCCGCCCCTACGGGATTTCCGTGATTCTGGGCATCTGTGGCGATTATACGACACATTCCGGTTGCGTCCGCCCGATCGACCGGCACGCCGGCGACCGATCGACGGAACCCCAGGCTGGACGCGGGACCCCGTAGGGCGCGGCCGGATTAGGGGGTGTCAAGCCTTCAGGCGACAGGGGGGCTGCGCCTTCAAGCCGTTTGGGGTGCTTCTGCTGGACTGGGCTGGGCTGCTGGTTCGTTCGACCTCGACGGAAACCGGGCTCTGTCCACTCGGGATTTCGAGCTGGCCAAGGGCCGCTCAGGAGGGGGAGTCGGAGGCGCCTTCAATCGCTTGCACGGGATGCTTGCGCAACCCCTGCCGCCCCTCGAAGTGCGCCCCCGTTGGAGCCTGGGAATCCGTGGTGGTCGGTCGGTCCTCCGGATGTGGCGGGGAGAGTGTGCGGCGGCCGGCCGTCAGGCCGCGCGCGCGCCGAGGCAGCGTTCCATCGAGAACACCTCTCCCCGGGACAACATGACCCAGATGCCGATGAGGAGTCGTCGTGCGAGGGCCACGCGAACCTTGTTCTTGTGCACCCTGCGGCGCATTCGGGCACCCCAGGCCTTGACGACGGGGTCGCGCGACAGCAGTCGTACCGCCAGTTGGCCGAGGATCCAGCGCAGTTCAGGGTTGCCGTGCTTGGTCAGCTTCCCGTGATGGGAGGTGTCCGCGGACGCGGTGACGCGTGGCACCAGTCCAGCGAAACTCGCGACGGCGCGCGCGCCGGAGAAGCGCTTGACGTCGCCGAGCTCGCAGATCAGCGTCAGCGACGTCTGGCTCGCCACCGACGGCAGGGCCTCCTCGAGAAGCCGAGCGGCCGGCACCGACCTCGCTGCGGCCGCGACGGCCTTGCTCAGGACGCGAATTCGCGCCATCGCGCTCACGAGGTCCTCGATCAGCACGTCCAGGACGACGCGAAGGTCGGGGTGCGGGAGCGCCACCGAGCGAAGCCACCGGATCGATTCCCTCGAGCGGAGCTGCTTCGCGGGTGACCGGAGCTTGTACGCAGTGAGGATCGCGTGGATCTCGAGCTCCGCGCACGTTCGCTTCTCGACCTGGCCGTGCCGAGTGCGGAGCAACTTCCGGTGGGCGTACTCGGCCTGCGTCGGATAGTAGGTCCGGGCGCAGCGGTCGAGGTCTCCGAGGAACAGCCGGCGGGCGATCTCGCGCGCATCGCGCCGGTCGGTCTTGCGGCCGTCTCGCTTGAGTTGGAGCTTGGTTGCGTTGGCGACCAGGACGTCCCAACCGCGAACATGGCACTCGTCGACGAACCAGCGGTTGCAGCCGAGGGCCTCAACCGCCAGCCGACCTGCCTCGAGGTAGGGGGCCAACCGGTCGAGCATCGCCCGGCCTGCCGGCAGGTCGGGGATCTTGACGCGGGCCTCGTGAACCAACTCGCCCGACGCGTCGACGACCGCGATCTGCGCAACTTCCAGATGAAGATCGACACCGATGTGGTACTGAACCATGGGGGGGCAGTCCGATCTCCGGCACAGGGCCGGGGTAGACGTGATGGTTCTGAAAGTCTGAGGCCTGCCCCCCCCTATCCCATCCCTTGCGGCCGCCCGCCGGTCGCGAAGGACGATCGCGCGCGCCGTGCGCCCGCATCGTCGGACGCGCATGCGTCGCCGCACGCGGGCGCGTCGCCGCTGCCGGGCCGATCGCCGACGTCCGCCGCGC
>JAEUHO010000125.1 GCA_016795345.1 Planctomycetia bacterium
CGGCGCGCGCGTGCGGCGCGTGTCGGACCGGGTCCCGATCGAAGTGGACTGACGCGCGCGCCCGCGCCCGAGGCGCCCTCCCGGGCCGGACGCGAACTCCGGGCTCGGAAGGGGGCTCCGGGGCTGACCTTGGGCCCCACGCGAGGCCCGGCGCGCGACGCAAGGCCCGGCGCGCGACGCAAGGCCCGGCGTCCCACGCGAGGCCCGTTGTCCCACGCGAGGCCCGGGGCGCGACCCCCGATGCCGCGCCGGTCGGCGGGCCTGGCCCGCAGGGCGGCGGGCGCGCCGGCGGGCGGGCCTCGCGGTCCGCGGGATCGGCGGTTCGAGTGCCCCGGGGTTCGGGTGCCCAGGGTCCAGGTGCCCAGGGTTCGGGTACCCAGGGGTGCGGCGCGGGGGCCGCGACGCTCGGGGTGCGTGGCCATCGGGGCCGGGGGCGCGAAGGGGTGTCGTCCGGGGGTGGTCCGTTGCGCGGCGGCGTCCGCGGCGGGCGGGCGGCGTCCGGGGGGCTGCGCGTCGCGTTCGGGCGGCGCGGGGCGGCGGCCCCCGGCAAGGGTGCGCCCCCGAGCCCGAGTCTGGTTTACTCCCACGTTTCCCCCGGCCCGTTCCGTCCCTTTCCCGGGACCCCCCGCCTCCCACGTGTTCGACACCCTCGCCCAACGCTTCTCCCGCCTGTTCGCCGGCCTCGGCCGCGCGGGCAAGCTCACGGAGAGCAACATCGACGACGGGGTCCGCGAGGTGCGGACGGCCCTCCTCGAGGCCGACGTCAGCCTCGAGGTCGTCAAGGGGTTCGTCGAGCGGGTGAAGGCGAAGGCCGTCGGCGCCACGACCCTCGAGGGCGTCGCCCCCGCGGACCAGTTCGTCAAGATCGTCCACGACGAGCTGGTCGCGCTGCTCGGCGGCGAGGAGACGCGGATCCGCTGGAACGACCGCGGGCCCACGGTCTTCATGATGGTGGGCCTGCAGGGCACGGGCAAGACGACCACCTGCGGCAAGCTCGCGCTGCACCTCCGCAAGAAGGAGGGCAAGAAGCCGCTGCTGGTCGCCGCCGACGTGAAGCGCCCGGCCGCCATCGAGCAGCTGAAGGTCGTCGGCCGCCAGGTCGACGTCCCCGTCTACGCCGAGGAGGGCGGGCGCCCGGAGAAGATCTGCGCGCGCGGCGTCGCGAAGGCGATCGAGCTGGGCCGCGACGTCGTGATCCTCGACACCGCCGGCCGCCTGCACATCGACGCCGAGCTCATGGACGAGCTCGAGGACGTGAAGGCCAAGACGAACCCGCACGAGATCTGGCTCGTCGTGGACGCGCAGGTCGGCCAGGACGCGGTGCAGTCGGCCCGCGAGTTCGACCGCCGCCTCGCCATCAGCGGCGTGATCCTCTCGAAGACCGACGGCGACGCCCGCGCCGGCGCGGCGCTGTCGGTGCGCGAGGTGACGGGCCGGCCGATCCGCTACGTCGGCACGGGCGAGAAGCTCGAGCAGCTCGAGGCGTTCGTCCCGAAGCGCGTCGCGGGCCGCATCCTCGGCATGGGCGACGTCGTCTCGCTCGTCGAGAAGGCCCAGGAGGTCGTCGACCAGGACGAGGCGCGCGAGACCGCGGAGAAGATGTTCCGCGGCTCGTGGGGGCTCACCGACTTCCAGGCCCAGATCCGCCAGGTCCAGCAGATGAGCTCGAAGGCGGGCGGGATCGGCAAGCTCGCGAAGCTGGTGCCGGGCCTCGCCCAGATCCCCGACGAGGCCTTCCAGCAGGCCGACGACTCGCAGTTCAAGCGGTGGGTGGCGGCGGTGGACTCCATGACGCCGCAGGAGCGCGTGAAGCCGGAGCTGCTCGACGGGCAGCGGCGGGCTCGCGTCGCGCGGGGGTCGGGCATCTCGCTCGCCTCCGTGAACGAGCTGCTGAAGTCGTTCAAGCTGATGCGCAAGCAGATCCAGGAGATGAAGAGCCAGGGGCTGCTCGGCAAGATGCTCGGCAAGAAGCTCGACAAGCAGAAGATGAAGCAGCTCGACGAGCTGCGCCGGCGCGGGGTGGACCTGCGCGACTATTTCCCGGGGTCGTAGCGACGGCCCCCCCCGAGGAGAGTTTTCCGAATGCCGCTGATCATCCGGATGAGCATGAAGGGCCGCACGAACCGGCCGTTCTTCCGCGTGGGCGTGTACGACGCCCTGACCCGCCGCGACGGCCCGCCCGTCGAGTACCTCGGCTGGTACGACCCCAAGATGGTCGCGCAGGACAAGCAGTTCGTCGTGGACCTCGAGCGCGTCCAGCACTGGATCGGCAAGGGCGCGAAGGTGTCCGACACGATCCGCTCGTACCTGAAGCGGGCGGGCGTGAAGGTGCCGACGAAGCCGACCGCGCGCGTCCGCAAGGCGAAGGTCGCCGCGCGCAAGGCCGCTGCGAAGAAGGCCTGACGCCGTGGCGAAGCGGCTGCGGCTCCCGGAGGTCGTGGACCTCCTCGAGAAGGCCTACGGGAAGCCCCGCACGGCGGAGCACCCGGAGGCACCCCTGCTCGACCACCTGCTCGTGGGCGTGCTCACGGCGTGGGGGGACCGCGAGAAGGCCGGGCGCGCGCTGCGGGCCCTGTCGGAGTCGTTCCTGGACCTCAACGAGGCGCGCGTCTCCCCGATCGCGGAGCTGACGGCGGTCCTCCACCCCTTCCTCGGCGCGAAGGCCGAGGAGGCGGCGCACGGGCTGCGCACGGCCCTCCAGGACGTCTACGACGGCACGCACGGCCTCGACCTCGAGCCGCTCCGGGGCCGCGACCCGGACGACCTCAAGAAGTTCCTGAAGGAGCTCCCGCACACGCTGGGCGGCCCCGCGGCCGCCGTGTTCCAGCTCGCGCTGGGCACGGAGCACCTCGCGCTCACGGTCGCGGAGCACCGCGTCCTCGAGCGGCTCAAGGTGCTCCCGCAGAGCCCGAACCCGCAGAAGGTGCGCGTCGCGCTCGAGAAGCAGATCAAGCCGGCCGACCGGCTGGCCTTCGTGTGGGCCGTCGGCTCGCACGCCCAGGCCGTCTGCCGCGCGAAGGACCCCGCCTGCGAGGGCTGCGCCCTGCTCGCGCACTGCCCCGTCGGCGAGGCCGAGGTGAAGCGCCGCGAGGCCGACCGCAAGAAGGAAGAGGCGCGCCGGGCCGTCGAGGAGAAGAAGCGGCAGCTCGCCGAGGAGAAGGCCGCCCGCGAGGCGGCCAAGAAGCAGGCCGTCGAGGACAAGAAGCGCAAGCTCGCCGAGGAGAAGGCCGCGCGGATCGCCGCCGCCAAGGCCGCGGCCGAGAAGAAGGTCAAGGCCGAGGCCGAGAAGAAGGCCAAGGCGAAGGCCGAGGCCGAGGCGCAGCGGAAGGCGAAGCTCGAGGCCGAGAAGAAGGCCAAGGCCGCCGCCGCGAAGGCGAAGAAGCCCTCGAAGAAGTAGGGCGGGCGTGCCGGCGCCGGCCCGTCCGCCGCTCCTCTGCTCCGCGAGCCCGCGTCGCGCGGCGCTGCTCGAGGCGGCGGGCCTCGCGTTCGAGCGGGGTCCGTCGCCCGACGTCGACGAGACCCCGCCGGCGGGGGTCCCGGCCGACGCGGTGGCGGAGGCGCTCGCCGTCCGCAAGGCGCGCGTCGCGGCCGCGCGGTCGCCGGGCCGCACGGTGGTGTGCGCCGACACGACCGTCGTGCTCGACGGCGTGATCCTCGGCAAGCCCGTGGACGCCGCCGACGCCGCGCGCACGCTGCGCGCGCTCGCCGGCCGCACGCACGCGGTGGTGACCGGCGTGGCCGTCGCCCGCGACGGCGCCCTCGCGAGCGGCGCCGACCGCGCGCTCGTCACGTTCCGGGCCCTCGACGACGCGGAGATCGCGCGGTACGTCGCGACGGGCGAGCCGCTCGACAAGGCGGGGGCCTACGCGATCCAGGGCGGCGCCGCGGGCTTCGTCACGCGCCGCGAGGGCCGCGTGGACACGGTGGTGGGCCTGCCCGTGCCGCTCGTCGCGGCGCTCCTCGCCCGGCTCGGCGGCGCGGACGGGGCCTCCGCCGGCGTTCCGACCGCGCCCTGAGTGCGGCGGGCCGCCGCGGGCCCGGCCGAAATCGACGGGCAGGAACCGGGGCGAGCCCGTAGGGTGGGGCGTGCCGCGCCCCAAGGACAGGCCCATGCGCAAGAGCACGATCGTCGTCCTCGTCATCCTCATGGTCGGGATGTTGGCGATGACGCTCCTCTACAACTACTACATGCAGCAGTTCGTGGAGGAGTCGCGCCACGCGAAGCTGCTCACCGAGGAGTTCCGCGCGGACGTCGAGCCCGGCACCGTCCTGCGGCTCGCCCGCGTCCGCGGCGGCGCCGACTACGTCGTCGCGGACCCGGCGCAGCCCGGGCTCGTCCTGTTCGGGCGGCCGACGCAGGCGGCGTGGAACGCCGACCCGACCGGCGGCCTCTTCGCCCGCCGCCTCGTGCTGCGGATGTTCGAGCTCTACGTCGGCGAGCGGCCGGCCTCGTGGGCCGAGTTCCGGCTCACCCGCCCCGACGGGACCCTCCTGCCGCCGTTCGGGTACCGCCGAGGGGAGGGACGGACCATCGAGCCCATCGCGCCCCGAACCCCGCCGGCCCCGTCGCCCGCGACCCCGCCCGCGACGCCGCCCGCGACGCCGCCGGCCCCGTCGCCCGCGACCCCGCCGGCGACGCCCCAGCCGCGGTGACCGCGCCCGTCGGGGCGCCGGCCCGACGCGACGGCCCCCGGGCCTCGCCGTCCCTCGCCCCGACCGGTGGACCGGGGGGCCTGCGACCGCGAGGCCCGGACCGCGACGGGCGCCAAAAGACGACGCGCCGCCGCCGACCCGCTACCTTCCCGGGTTCTTCCCCGATTCGGTCCCCAAGTCCTCCCGGTCGCCGGCCCGCGCCGTGCCGGGGGACGCTGCCCGCGAGGTCGCTGCCGTGAAGAAGGACATCCACCCCGACTACCACCCGGTCGTCTTCCACGACACCAGCGCCGGGACCGAGTTCGTGAGCCGCTCGACGCAGAAGAGCGGCGAGATCCGCAAGATCGACGGCGTGGACCACTACGTGATCCGCCTCGAGATCTCGTCCGCTTCGCACCCGTACTACACGGGCAAGCAGAAGTTCGTGGACACCGCGGGCCGCATCGAGAAGTTCCAGAAGAAGTTCGCCGGCAAGTACGGCAGCAAGGCCACCATGGCCGCTGCCGCGGCCGCCGCCGCCCCGGCGAAGAAGTAGCCCGCACGGGCACGACGGCGCCGCCGCCCCGCCTCCGTGGGCGGGGCGGGGCCGGCGGCGTGCCGTCGTCGGCGCCCGCGCCGCCCCTCGGCCGCGGCGGCCGGGACCGGAACGCCCGATGAGCATCGAAGACAAGATCGAGGAGCGGGCCCGCAAGGCCCACGAGCTCGAGGCGAAGCTCTCCGACCCCGCGGTCGCCGGCGACGGGCGGCTCGTCGGCCGGCTGTCGAAGGAGCTGGGCGCCCTGCGCCCGTTCGTCGAGCTCCACGCGGAATGGGCCAAGGCGCGCGCGGACGCCGCCGCCGGCGCGGCCATGGCCGCCGACCCCGCCACCGACCCGGAGATGCGCGCGCTCGCGCTCGACGAGGCCCGCGCGGGCACGGAGACCGCCGCGGCGCTGTTCGAGCGGCTGAAGCGGCTCCTCGTCGCCGAGGACGAGGACGCGCAGCGCGACTGCATCGTCGAGCTCCGCGCCGGCGCGGGCGGCGACGAGGCCGCGTTGTTCGCGCGCGACCTCTTCGAGATGTACTCGCGCCTCGCGGTGCGCCGCGGCTGGAAGCTCGAGATCCTCGACGGCGGGCAGACCGACCTCGGCGGCGTGAAGGAGATGAAGTTCTCGCTGTCGGGGAGCGGCGTGTACCGCGAGATGCGCTACGAGTCGGGCGTCCACCGCGTGCAGCGCGTCCCGGAGACCGAGGCCGCGGGCCGCATCCAGACGAGCACCGCGACGGTGGCCGTGCTGCCCGAGGTCGAGGACGTCGACATCGAGATCCGGCCGCAGGACCTCGAGGAGGACTTCATGCGCGCCGGCGGCCCCGGCGGGCAGAACGTCAACAAGACGTCGTCGGCGGTGCGCCTCGTCCACAAGCCGTCCGGCATCGTCGTGAAGTGCCAGGACGAGTCGTCGCAGCGCAAGAACCGCGACCGCGCGCTGCGCATCCTCCGCGCGAAGCTCTACGAGGCCCGGCAGGAGGAGCTCCACCGCACGCGGTCGGAGGCCCGCCGCAGCCAGGTCGGCACCGGCGACCGCAGCGAGAAGATCCGCACGTACCACTTCAAGGAGAACCGGGTCACGGACCACCGGATCGGGTTCACCACGCACACGCTCGACCGCGTGCTGCAGGGCGAGCTCGACGACCTCCTGCACGCGCTGGCCGAGGCCGACCTCGAGGCGAAGCTGAAGGACCTCTGACCGGGCGCCCGGGCGGTCGGCCCGCGCGGGCCGCGGGGCGAAGGGACCGCGCGTCGGGACGGCGGGGGTCGGGGCGGCCGGGGGCGAACCTCGTCGCACGCGCCCGCGCTGCTCCCGTGGGGGGCGCCGCCCGGCGGTCCGCCCCGCGTCCGCCGCCCCGTCCGCGCGGGGGGAGGGCTTGCCGCCGCGCGGCGGGGCGCGGATAATCCCGACCCCGATCCCCGGACCCCGTGAGGAGCTCGACGATCCATGGCCGACGTGACCGAGACGACCGACGCTGACGCCGAAGCGTCCGTCGAGATGCGCCCCTGTGCGTACTGCGGCGCGCTGATCCACCCCGCGAGCCATCGCTGCACCCACTGCGGCGGGCACGTCGGGCTGGCGTGGGGGACGGTGCACAAGGAGGTCTTCCTCTTCCTGTTCCTCGCCATCGCCACGGTCGTCGGCTGCCTCGCCCCGTGGACGGGCCGCACCCCGATCGTGCAGGTGACCGAGCTCTCGACCCCCGGCGTGCGCGCCCCGGGCTCGCCGCCGAACGCCCCGGCGCCGCCCCCGACGATCGAGAAGCGGTCCACCGTCACGCAGGGCGTCGCCCGCATGGGCGGCCCGCGCAACGGCCTCGACACCACCCGCGGCGTGTTCATCCTCGCGATCGCCGTGTACGGCGTGTTCGTCGGCGTCTTCAACGCCGTCTACCGCCGCTCGACGATGTGGCCGGCGGTCGCCAACGGCTTCCTCTGCCTCTGGGTCGGCCTCCAGGGCGTGTTCAACGCCATGGGCAGCGACGCCTGGGACCACTGGAGCAAGTGGACCGAGGGCAAGAGCTTCCTCGAGCGCGGCCTCGGCGGCACCCGGGCCATCGCCCCGGGCCACGCGATCCTCGCGTTCGTCGGCGTGGTGACGGTGTTCCGCCTCGTGGCGGGCATCCTCGCCGCCGCCAGCAAGGGGAAGCCCGAGGCCTCCGCGAAGGAGACCGGCGCCGGTCGCCGTCGCCGCTCGAAGGACGCGGGCGCCGGCGACGCCCCGGCCGGCGACGCGCCGGCGGGCGACGCCCCGGCGAGCTGACGCCGACGTGATCCCGGGGCCCGCGAGGGCCCCGACCTCCGTCCTCCCGCGCGGGCGGGCGCGCGCGCCTCGGATTCCGAGGCCCGCGTGCCCGCCCGCGGTACTTTCCCCGCGTGCCCTCCACGGTCCTCGACGTCCTCAAGAAGACGGCCTCGTTCTTCGAGGCCCGCCGGCTCGACACGCCGCGCCTCGAGGCCGAGGTCCTGATCGCGCACGGGCTCGGGCTCCGGCGCCTCGACCTGTACCTGCAGTTCGACCGCCCCCTCACCGAGGCCGAGCTGGCGCCCCTGCGCGACCTCGTCCGCGAGCGCGGCCGCGGCGTCCCGGTGGCGTACCTCACGGGGACGCGCGAGTTCTACGCCCTCCCGTTCCGCGTCACGCGCGACGTCCTCGTGCCCCGCCCCGAGACGGAGGGGCTCGTCGACCTCGCCCTCGCGGTGCTCGCCGAGGTGCCCGGGCCTCGCGTCGCGGACGTCGGGACGGGCAGCGGTTGCGTCGCGCTGGCGTTCCTCAAGGAGCGCGCCGACGCGTTCGCGTACGCGACCGACGTCTCGGCGGCGGCCCTCGGCGTCGCGCGGGCCAACGCGGACGCGCTCGGCGTCGCGGCCCGCTTCGACGCGCGCGAGGGCTCGGTGCTCGCGCCCCTGCGTGCCGACGTCGCGCCCGCGAGCCTCGACGCCGTGCTCTCGAACCCGCCCTACATCGTGCGGGGCGACCCGTCGGTCGCGCCCGACGTCGCGGCCCACGAGCCCGCGGGCGCGTTGTACGTGCCCGGCGCGGACCCGCTGGAGGTCGTCGCGGCGGTGGCACGCGAGGCCCGGCCGCTGTTGCGGCCCGGCGGCCTGCTGGCGGTCGAGATCGGCGCCGGCAGCGACGTCGCGGCCCGCGCGCTCCTCGAGCGGCTCGGCTACCTCGCGGTGGACGTGCGGCCCGACCTCGGCGGCGTGCCGCGGATCGCGTGCGGGCGCGCGCCCGCGGCGGACGCGCCGTCCCCCTGAGGGACGGCCGCCCCGTCCGCCCGCGGTCCGCGCTCCGGTCGCGTGCGGCGAGCCTCGCGCGAGGGGCCCGACGGCGCCTCGCCGCGATCGCGCGGCGCCCCGGCGCAACCGCTCGGCATGGCCTCGGTGCTACCGCGTGGGGGCGCGGGTGCCGGTCTTGAACAGCTCGTACGGCGCGCGGGGCAGGCCCGTCACGCCGGCGATGAGCGGCGTCCGGTGGAGCTGGGACGTCGTGACGTACAACGTCCCGTCCGCGGCCAGCGCCAGCGTGTCGGGCCACGCGAGGCGCGGGTCCTTCACCAGCCGCTCGAGCGTGCCGTCGGGCCGCCGCGCGACGACGGCGCCCTCCTCGATGGCCGCGAGGTAGATCGTGCCGTCGGGCCCGCACTCGAGGCCGTCGGCGACGAGGGTCGTGCCGACCTTCTCGACCGCCGCGGCGACCTGCTCCGGCGTCGCGTCCGGGTTCGCGAGCACCGCCGTCGGGGCCCGCCACAACGTGCGCGCGGTGAGGGCCTGCCAGTAGAGCCAGGTGCCCGTCGGGTCGAGGGTCAGGCCGTCGGCGTGGACCGCGAGCGGCTGGTCGCTCTGGCCCCGCGCGGAGAGGAGGGGGCGCCCCTCGATGACCGGCACCACGTCGGGCTCGGCCTTCGTGGACGGGTGGTCGGCGAGCAGCCGCCGCTGTCGCCCGCTCTCGAGGTCCACGACGACGATCGCGCCGAGGCCCGAGTCGGTCACGTAGGCGACGGGGCGCGCCGGGTCGAGGCGGAAGTCGTTGGGGTACGAGCTGCGCTCGAACGCGGGCAGGTGGAAGGGGTAACGGCGCACGATGCGGCTCGTGCGGAGGTCCACCGTCGTGAGCTTCGCGGCGGCGCCGACGATGCCCGAGAAGCTCGGGTTGCCCGCGTCGAGCACGTACAGCAGGTCGCCCTCGCAGCGCACGCTCTGCACGCACACCCACGCGTCGGCCGCCGTCGGCATCAGCACGCCCGGCTTCCAGCGGTTGCTGTCGGCGTCCGGGTACGGCACCTGCCGGCCGCTCGCGAGGATCTCCGCGACGGAGTACCGGTGGCTGCCGACCCAGCGCGGGAAGCAGACGAACATCCGACCCGTGCCCGACACCGCGATGCCGGTCCAGAGGTGGCCCTCGCTCGTGGCGACCGGCACCAGCTCGCCGACCTTCGGCGGCGGCGGGCGCGGCGGGTCGCCGCACCCGGCGAGCGACGCGAGGCCCGCCGCCGCGAGCGCGAGGCCCGCGACGACGCGGGCCAGGGCGACGGGGCGAGCGGGGGCGGGCCGGCGCATGGCCGAGATTCCACCGGGGACGGCAGGGGCTGTCATCCTCCGACCGTGGCGTCAGAAGACGCGGCGGAGGTGCTCGACCGCGTGCTGGAACATGCGGAGGCCGTCCGGGGTCTCCTTGGCGCCGTCGCGGTGGAAGTCCGGCGACTGCCACGGGAACTGGTGGCGTTCGGGGTGGGGCATGAGCCCGAGGATGCGCCCCGTCGGGTCGGTGATGCCCGCGATGTCGTCCACGGCGCCGTTCGGGTTGAACGGGTAGGGGGCCGGGTGCCCGCCGTCGGGGCCGACGTAGCGCAGGGCGACCTGGCCGTCGGCGTGCAGGCGCTTGCGCGTCCGCTCGTCGAGCGGGAGGAGGCGGCCCTCGGCGTGCGCGACGGGCACGCGGTACCGCTCGCCCGGCCGCAGGAACACCGACCGGTCCGTCGTGGCCTCGAGGGTCACCCAGCGGTCCTCGTAGCGGTTCGACAGGTTCTGCGCCAGCGTGACGGTGCGGTCGAGCTTGTGGTCGAACCCGGGCACCAGCCCGGTCTTCACGAGCACCTGGAAGCCGTTGCAGATGCCGAGCACGATCCCGCCGCGGTCCACGAGCCGGCGGACGGCGTCGGCGAGCCGCGCGCGGATCTTGGTGCCGAACACCGTGCCCGCCCCGAGGTCGTCGCCGTGCGAGAACCCGCCCGGGATCACGACCCCGTGGACGTCCGCGAGGACGGCGGGCCGGCGGAGCACCTCGTTGACGTGGAGCGTGACGGCGCTCGCGCCGGCCTGCTCGAACGCGAAGCCGCTCTCGCGGTCGCAGTTGGTGCCGGCCGCCCGCATCACGAGGACGCGGAGCGTGGCGGGCTTGGCGCGGCGCGGCGCGCGGGGCTTCGTGGCGGGGCTCATCGGGCCTCCTCGCGGCCGAACGGCAGCGCATGGGTCCAGGCGTCCTTCAACGCGTCGAGCGGCGCCGCGACGACGTCGCGTTCGCCGGTGACGCCGCGGATGGTGAGGCGGGGCGCCTCGGTCACGCGGCCGACCACCGCGGCGACGGCGCCCGCCGCGGCCATGCGGCGCTCGAACGCCTCGGCGTGCTCCGGCGCCACCTCGACGAGGAACCGCGTCGCGCTCTCCGAGAACAGCAGGCGGTCGGACCGCCGCACGGGCCCGGGGACCTTCCCGAGGTCGAGGTCGAGGCCGAGGTCGCCCGCGAAGGCCATCTCGGCGGCCGCGACGGCGAGGCCGCCGTCGGAGAGGTCGTGGGCCGCGCGCACGAGGCCCATGGCGATCGCGCCCTCGAGCGCCGCCAGCGTGCGGCGCGCCGACGCGCGGACCACGGGCACCTGCCGGCCGAGGAGCCCGAGCATCCGGTACCACCGCGAGCCCGCGCACTCGTCGAACGTCTCGCCCACGACCCACACGAGGTCGCCGGCGCGCTTGAAGTCGGTGGTCACCGTGCGGCGGACGTCGTCGATCACGCCGAGGGCCGAGATGAGCAGCGTGTTCGGGACGACGATCACGTCGCCGGCGGCCGTGCGGAACTCGTTGTTGAGCGAGTCCTTGCCCGACACGAACGGCGTGCCGAAGTGGAGCGCCGCGTCGCGGCAGCCCTCGGCGGCGCGCACGATGGCGCCGAGCCGCTCCGGGACGTCGCAGCGGCCCCAGGTGAAGTTGTCGAGGATGGCGAGGCGCTCGAGCGAGGCGCCGGTCGCGACCGCGTTGCGCAGGGCCTCGTCCACGGCCAGCCAGGCCATGGCGTAGGGGTCGACGTCGCCGACGAACGGGTGGATGCCGTTCGAGATCACGACGCCCTTCACGCTGCCGAGCTTCGGCGCCACCACGGCCGCGTCCGACGGGCCGTCCTTGACGCCCGTGAGCGGCCGGACGACGGCGCCGGCCTGCACCTCGTGGTCGTACTGGCGGATCACCCACTCCTTGCTGCCGATGTCGGGCGTGCCGAGCAGCGCCAGCAGCGTCGACGTCTGGTCGGCGCGGTCCGGGCCGTCGTGCTCGGGCCCGCCGCCGCGCTTGAACGTCGACTTGCGCACGATGCGGGGGAGGCCGTCGTGCAGGAACTCCATCGACAGGTCGCCGACGACGGTCTTCCCGTGGCGCACGACCAGCCGCTTGGTGTCGGTGAACGTCCCGAGCACCACGGCCTCGACGTCCTCGGCCTCGCAGAGCGCGCGGAACGCCGGCCACGCCTTCCGCGGCACCGCCGCGACCATGCGCTCCTGCGCCTCGCTGATCCAGATCTCGTCGTAGCGGAGCCCCTCGTACTTGAGGGGGGCCGCCGCGAGGTCGACGTCGGCGCCGGTTTCCGCGGCCATCTCGCCGACCGCGCTCGAGAACCCGCCCGCGCCGCAGTCGGTGATGGCCGTGAACAGGCCGCGGTCGCGCGCGGCGAGGAGCACGTCGAGCACCTTCTTCTCGGTGATCGCGTCGCCGATCTGCACGGCGCCCGACGAGACGGTCTCGCTCTTCGACGTGAGCTCCACGCTCGAGAACGTGGCCCCGTGGATGCCGTCGCGCCCCGTCCGGCCGCCGAACGCCACGATGAGGTCGCCGGGCCGCGCCGCCTTCTCGACGCGGTCGCGCGGGAGCAGGCCCACGCACCCGCAGAACACGACCGGGTTGCCGACGTAGCGGGGGTCGAACAGGATCGCCCCGTTCACGGTCGGGATGCCCATGCGGTTGCCGTAGTCGCGCACGCCGGCCACGACGCCCTTCATCAGGCGGCGGGGGTGCAGGCAGCCCTCCGGCACGCGCTCGGGCGCCATGTCCGGCGGGCCGAAGCAGAAGACGTCGGTGGACGCGACGGGCCGGGCCCCGAGCCCGGTGCCCAGGATGTCGCGGATGACGCCGCCGATGCCCGTGCCCGCGCCGCCGTACGGCTCGATCGCGCTCGGGTGGTTGTGCGTCTCGACCTTCATGCAGACCGCGTCGTCGTCGTCGAAGGCGATCACGCCCGCGTTGTCGCGGAAGACCGAGAGGCACCACGCCTTGTCGAGGCGGCGCGTCGCCTCGAAGACGGTCTCCTTGAGCAGGTTCTTGAACGACCGCTTGCCGTGCTCGTCCTCGTGCTCGACGGCGCCCGCGAGGGTCTTGTGCTTGCAGTGCTCGGACCACGTCTGCGCGACGGTCTCGAGCTCGAGGTCGCTCGGCTCGCGGCCGAGGCCGCGGAAGTGCTCGCGCACGGCGGCCATCGCCGCGAGCGACAGCGACAGGTGCAGCGCCTTCGAGAGCTCGCCGAGGTCCTCGGGCGAGAGGTCGCGGATCGGGACGTCGCGCCGGACGACGGGCGCCGGCGTCGGGGCCGGGAAGCGCCAGTCGGGCAGCGTCCCGACCATCACGTCCTCGATCACCTCGTTGCCCAGCGCGTCGCGCGCGGCCTCGAGCAGCGGGTCCGGCGCGCCGGCCTTCGCGGCGGGGGCGCCGACGACCCAGAACGTGCGCGCCGCCTTCACGCGGCCCACCGCGAGCCCGAGCGAGCGGAGGATCGTCGCCGCGCTCTCGGCCTCGGGGTCGGTCACGCCGGCCTTGCGCGTGACCGTCACGGCGCGCGCCGTGCCCGCCGGCGCGCCCTCGAGGGTGCGCCCCACCACGAACCGGTCCATGACGGGATCGGCGAGGACCTCGACCGCGGCGCGTTTCCCGTCGGCCGCCGCGAGGGCGCCCTCGAGGAAGTAGACGCGCACGACGCGGACGTCGGTGACGCCGGTCAGGCCGGCCGCGAGCAGCTCGGCGTGGGCCTCGCGTCCCGCGGGGTCGATCTGGTCGGGCTTCAGCGCGACCTCGATGCGCAGGACGGGCAGGGCGGCGGTACGCGAGGCCCGCGGCGCGGCCGGGCGCGCCGCCGGCCGCTTCATCGCGGGGGCCTTCGCGGCCTTCCTCGCCTGGGCGGCCTTCGCGGGCTTGGGGGACTTGGCGGACGTGCCGGCCTTCGCGGGCCCGGCCTTCCGGGGCCCGGCGGCCTTCGCCGCGGAGCGACCGGCGCGGGGCGCGGGTTTCGCCTTCGTCCGCGTCGCGGACGCGGCCGGGCGGGAGGACGTGCGGGAGGGGCGGGAGGGCTTGCGGGCGGCGGCCATGGGGGGGCCATCGTGGCCCGGGGCGGCGACGGCCCACCATCCCGGGGGGCGATGGGGGAATCAGGCCGCCGAATGCCGGGGGGTACCCCCCCGTTGTCTTTCCCTGACCTTTGCACCGGGTATGATCCGGCCCACCGTGGCGGCTGGTCCCCGTCCCGGTGTCCGACGCGTTCGACGTGTCTCGGTTCCCCCCCCGCTGTCGCCCCCGAAGCGGGCCGTCCCGGCGTCCCGGCGCCTCCGCCGACGCGCCCCGGCCCGCCCGTTCCCCGGAGATCCCGCCCCCATGGGCGAGCCGCCTCGGATCACGAACAAGACCGACCTGACGACGTGCCTGCCCTTCGAGCGGCCCGTCTTCGAGCTCGAGCGCAAGCTCGACGAGCTCATGGCGTTGTCCGACGCCAACACCATGAACCTCAACGGCGAGCTGAAGCCGCTCCTCGAGAAGCGGGACCGGATGCTCGTCGACCTGACGTCGCGGCTCGGCGCCTGGGAGCGGGTCCAGATCGCCCGCCACCCCAAGCGGCCGCAGTTCCGCGACTACGCGACGGGCGACCAGGGCCGCGCGGGGATGCTCGACGAGTGGCTCGAGCTCCGCGGCGACCGCCTGTTCGGCGACGACAAGGCCATCTCGACGGGCTTCGCCCGCATGGGCCGCCACCGGTTCCTCCTGATCGGCCACCGCAAGGGCCGCGACACGAAGGAGAAGCTGGCCTGCAACTTCGGCTGCGCGCACCCCGAGGGGTACCGCAAGGCCCTCCAGAAGATGAAGCTGGCGGAGCGCTTCGGCCTCCCGATCGTCACGCTGATCAACACGCCGGGCGCCTACCCGGGCATCGGCGCCGAGGAGCGCGGCCAGGCCTGGGCCATCGCCGAGAACATCCTCGAGATGAGCGCGCTGAACGTCCCGACGCTGTGCATCGTCATCGGCGAGGGCGGCAGCGGCGGGGCCCTCGGCATCGGCGTCGGCGACCGCGTCCTGATGCTCCAGCACGCGTACTACTCGGTGATCTCGCCCGAGGGCTGCGCCGCGATCCTCTGGAAGAGCGGCGAGAAGGCCCCCGAGGCCGCCCGCGCGCTGCGCCTCACGAGCGAGGACCTCCTGCGCCTGAAGGTGGTGGACGAGGTCGTGCCGGAGCCGCTCGGCGGCGCCCACCGCGACCCCGTCACCATGGTCGCGACGCTGAAGGCCGCGATCACGCGCAACCTCGACGTGCTCACGGCCCTCGACCCCGAGGAGCGGATGCGCCTGCGGTACGAGAAGCTCCGCGCGTTCGGCAACGGCCTCGCGCCGCTCGACCCGCTCCCGCCGCTGCCGGTGGCGGCGACGAAGTAGGGCCGGGACGCGCGTTCCCCGTCGTGGGGGGGGCCATCCGGCCGTCCCTTCGCGGGGGCGCGCCCGGTCCCGCCGCCGGGCCGGCGGCGGAGCAACCCCGGGGGTCGGAGGCGTCCGGGCCCGCGGACGGCCTCCCGTCCCGGCGCCCCCGGACGCTCCGACTCGATGGCCCCCCGGTCGAGCCCCGGCGTGGGGAACCCCCGCCTCGGGGGCATCGTCTTGGAGCAGGAAGCCACCCGCGGAGGGGGGCCCGGCCGCCCGCCGGGTCCGGTCCCCGCCGCCCCGAACGGAGGACTCGCATGCGTCGTCTCGCCTACGTCCTGACCGCCGTCGCCGCGTTCGGGGCCGTCACGGCCCCCCGACTCTTCGCGGGCGACGGCCCCGCGGCCGTCGCGACCCCCGAGGAGCAGGCGCAGATCCAACGCCTCGTCGAGGACCTCGGCTCCGCCGACTTCCGCGTCCGCGAGGCCGCGACGAAGGCGCTGATCGGGTTCGGCGCCAAGGCGCGCCCCGCGCTCGAGGCGGCGGTCAAGAGCGAGAACCCGGCGGTGCGGTTCCGCGCCGACCAGCTGCTCCAGGGGCTCGACGGCACGAACCGCGAGCGGGCCCTCGGGGGCGAGCCGCAGCCCGCCGACGACGCGAGGCCCGGCCGGTCGCAGGGCCTGCCCGGCGGCTCGACGCGCGACGAGGTCGAGCGCGCGATCGAGCGGTCGAAGCGCGAGATGGAGCAGGCGATCCGCGAGATGCGGGAGAAGTGGGGCAGCGGCCGCTTCGACGAGCAGATGAAGGCCATGGAGCAGCAGTTCCGCGAGCTCGAGGCGCAGCTCGAGAAGCAGTTCGGCGGGGTCCCGGGCGGCCCGAACGTCCGCGTGATGCCGCAGTGGCTCGAGCCGTACGCCGCCAAGGTCCGCGCCGCGCGCGGGATCGACGTCACGACGGAGGCCGACGGCACGATGCTGACGCTGTCGGACCGGCCGAACCGCGCGAAGCTCGAGGTGCGCAGCACGAAGGACCGCTCGGCCGTCGCGACGTTCACGGCGTCGTCCGTGGACGGGCTGTTCGCGGCGTACCCCGCGCTCAAGACGTGGCCCGGCGTCGCGGCGCTGCTCGAGAAACACGCCGTCGCGAAGGCGGAGCGCGCGAAGGCCGAGGAGGACGCGCGCAAGCAGGCGGAGACGACGCCCCGCGCGCCGCACGCGACGAACCGCTCGATCTCGATCGAGAGCTCCGACGGGCACGTGAAGGTCACCATCGCCGAGACGGGCCCCGACGGGAAGCAGGTCACGAAGACCTACGAGGGGACCGACCTCGAGTCGCTGAAGGCCCAGCACCCGGAGCTCCGCGAGTCGCTCGGCGGCTTCTCGATGCGCTTCGGCCCGGGCACGGGCTTCGGCCCGGGGAGCGGGTTCGGGCCGGGGTCGGGGTTCGGCCCCGGCGGCCCGTTCG
>JAEUHO010000055.1 GCA_016795345.1 Planctomycetia bacterium
GGCGACGTGCCCGGCGTTCACCTGGGCGCGCAGCGCCGGGCTGCTCTGGTACGGCGCGCGCCAGGCCACGGCGTCGGCCTCCGCGAGCGTCTCGTCGAGGGCGCGTCCGGTGGAGGCGCCGGCGAGGACGCGGATGCGGTAGGGCTCGCCGCGGGCGTGGGCCGCGCGGGCCCGCGCGGCGAGCGCGCGCGGCACCGCCTTCGCGGAGCCGGCGGGGGTGAACCCGCTGAAGCCGACGAGGGCGCCGTCGGGGATCAGGGCCGCCGCCTCGTCGGCGGTCAACGTCGGGAACGGGGCGTGGGCCATCCGGGGATGCTACGAACGGCGAGCGAGAGGTCCCGCCCCGGCGGCACCGGCGACGACGGCGCCCGCGGGCGCGGCCCCCGCGTCGTCGCCGGCCGGTGGCGACGGGGCCCCGCCGTCGGCGACGGCCCGCGCGGCGGCCGCGTGACCGGCCTCGGCCGGGTCCGGCGCCGCGCTGGCCACCGGGCCTTGCGTCCCGGGGAGCCCGACCGCCGCCGGGACGCCCGAGGTCGCGGCCGCGCCGGGCGCCGACGGCGCGAGGTCGCCGCCCGGTCCCGCGGCGTACCGACCTGCGGGGCACCGTCGACTCATCGCGTCGCTCCTACCGGGGAGAACGGAATCCCCCCGCGGCCGGTGCCAACGAACCGGCCCCGCGCCGCCACGGGGGGCGATCTGAACGCCGCCTTCACCACCGGAACGGTCGGGGCGGTCCTCCCGTCCCCCCGGTCGGCATGGCAAAGAAGTCCAGCCGGGGCCGTCCCGGCGTCGATGGTCCACGAGGCGCCGGCGCCGCGCCGTCGCAGGGAACTCCCATGGCCCGCATCCTCGTCCTCGACGACGACGACGACGTCCGTCCCGTCCTCGTCGAGCTGTTGACGCGGAAGGGGCACGTCGTGGTCGAGGCGCGCGACGGCCTCGTCGACCTGAAGGCCCTCGGGCCCGTGGACCTCGCGATCACCGACGTGTTCATGCCGGGCGCGGACGGGCTCGAGTTCCTCATGCGGGCCGGGCGCGAGGCGCCGCGGATGCCGGTGCTGATGCTGACCGGCGACCCGTTCTTCCGCGGCATGGACGTCCTCACGGTGGGACGGCAGCTCGGGGCGAAGGCCGTGCTGATGAAGCCCGTGGACGTGACCGCGCTGCTGCAGGCGGTCGACGCCGCGCTCGCCGGCGCCCGCGCGTGACGGCGCGGGATGCGGGCCGACGGCCGGTGCGTTGTGAAGGAATCCCCGTGTCGGAGCCCCGCGTGCCGGACGACGAGTTCCCCCTGCCCCTCGACACCGACGAGCTGATCGCGCTCGCCGGCGGCCTCGACCTCGCGACGAGGCTGCGCGAGCGCGTGGACGGGTGGCGGCGGGAGACCGGCTCGACGCGGCGGACCTACCCGCGGCTCGAGGGGACGACGTTCGTCGTGCCGTCGGACTGCCTCGAGGTCGCGGCCGCGTGCCTCGCGGCCGACGAGGACCGCGAGGCCTACGCCGCGCTGGTCCGGCGACTCCGGGCCGAGGGCGCCGCGCGCGCGGCGCGGTGACGGAAGCGGCCGGGGACGCGGCCCCCGGCGACGGTACGCGAGGCCCGGTGCGCGACGACGCCCCGGCGTCGAGCCCGTCCCCGTCCCCGTCGCCGGCCGGCCGCGCCCGGCGATCCTCTCGCTGCGGCGGGCTCGCCGGGCTCGCGGCGGGCACGACGGGGATAGGCTCGTAGACTCGACGGACGCGCCCCGGCGGCGCGGGAGACGAACCATGCGCGACGCGAAACACCCGGTGGCCCGCGTGGGCCCGTGGCTCGTGGCCGCCCTCGTCGCGTTCGCGGCGGTCGGGCGCCCCCTGCGGGCGGACGGCGGCGACGCCGACGAGGCCCGGCGGCTGCGCGAGGCGTCGGCGGCGGACTGGAACGCGCAGCGGTACCGGGACGCGGCCGACAAGCTCCGCCGCGCCGTCGCGATCTACGAGGCGGCCCCGGACCGCTTCCGCGGCGACCTGGCCGTCGCGCGCCGCGCGTGGGTGTGGAATCTCGTGAAGGCCGGCGACGTCGAGGCCGCGTTCGCGCCGTTCGACGCGATCCTGGTGGCGGCGAAGGCGGACGCGGCCCTGCGGACCGAGCTGTTCGCCGCGTACGGCGCGCTGTACGAGGCCGCCCGCGACGCCGGGTCGCTCGAGGCGGCGCGGCGCGTCCTCGACCGCGTGCGCCTGCGCGCGTCGGCGGAGGGCGACACGGGCGTGGCGTCGCAGGTCCTGCACGACCTCGCCAGCATCGCGCGCGACCGCGGCGCGCCCGCCGAGGCGCGGGCGCTGCTCGAGCAGGCGGTGAACGAGCGCCGCGCCGCGAAGGCCGAGACCGAGCTGGCGTGGAGCCTCAACAACCTCGCCAACCTCCACCTCGTCGAGGACCGCCTCGACGCCGCGCTCCCGCTGCTCCTCGAGGCGCAGCGGCTCGTCCTCGAGCGCGCCGCGATCGCGCCGCAGGCCGCGGTCGGGGTGAACACGAAGACGGTCCTCGACCGGCTCGCGGCCGCCGAGGCCCCCACCGCCGCCCAGCGCGCGTGGGTGTGGGACATGGCGGAGGTGGCGGCGAAGAGCGAGCTCGCGACGATCCACCGGCCCGAGGTGCTGCTCCGCGCCGCGCTGCGCCTCGACGCGGCGGCGGGCGGGGCCGCCGACCGGCTGGCGGCGGCGCGGCGCCTCGCGAGGCTGGTGCTCGCGCCGACGTCGGCGCCGAAGGAGATCCGCGCCGACCTCGTCCTCCACGCGGCGACCCTCGCGACCCCGAACGGCGGGGCCACGGACGCGCTCGGGTGGCTGGCGTCGGTGGAGGTGGGCACGGGCCCGGCGGCCGGGCACCTCGCGGCGCGCCGCGGGGTCGCCGTCGCGCTCGCGCGCGCCGCGCAGAAGCAGCCCGGCGAGACGGCGGCGGCCGTCGAGGACGCGCGGACGGCGCTCCGCGCGCTGGGCGACCGCGGGCTGCGCGAGGCGAGCCTCGCGGCGATGGTGGACGCCGCCGACGCCGTGGGGCTCGCGTCGCTCGCGGGCGGGATGCGGGAGGAGCTCGCGGCGCTCCGGCGCGAGGGACAGGCCGGGGCACGCGGCGCGTCGGCGATGTCGGGCGGCCACCTCGAGAAGTTCCGCAACCTCGGCGCCCACGACCCGGTGTTCGAGCTCCGGGCCATCGGGATCCGCCTCCGCGTGACGGACCTCCTGACGGAGACCGTGGTCGAGCTCGACGGCACGTGGCAGCCGCAGGCCGTCTCGGTCCACGGGCTCACGCTCAAGGGCTTCGGCGCCTACGTGCGCGTGGACGGCTTCGCGTACGGCGAGGCCGCCGCGGCGGCGAACGCGGGGCCGACGGCGCTCCTGCTCGCCGACGTCGAGCCGTACCTCGTGGTGCCGGGCACGGGCGCCCTCCGCATCCTCCGCAACGGCGCGGTCACCTACACGCCGTAGCCGGGTCCCGTCCCGCGCGGCGCAGCGGTCCCGTTGCGGGGGGGGGGCCGCGGCGGACGGGCCTCGCGCCCGCGGCGGGCCGACGCGAGGATGGGGGCGGAGGTGCCCCATGCCCGCGTCGCTCCGCCGGTTCCCGGTCGTCGTCCTCCTCGCGCTCGCCGCCTGCGGCGACGATCCCGCGCCGCGGTCCGCCGCGCCTTCCTCCGCGCCCGAGGCGGCGCCCGCGCCCGCCGCCCGCCCCGCGGACGCCGGCGCGACGGCCCGCCCGGACGCGCCCGCACCCGCGCCGGCCCCGGCCGCGCGCGCGCGCCTCACGCCGGAGCAACTCGCCGCGCTCGCGACCCGCGAGGTGCCGGGGTTCCGCCGCACCTCGCAGCGGTCCGGGAAGAGCAACGCCGTCGTCACGTTCGAGGGGACGACCGCGAACGCGCGCGGGTTCCGGCCGACGGTGCAGGTGATCGTCGAGCACTGCATGTTCTGCGCGAAGCTCGACGTCGCGGCGTGGCGCGCGAACGAGCACCTGAAGCGCACGCTCTCGACGGTGCACCTCGAGAACCCCGCGCTCGTCTTCGAGGTGGACGCCCTCGACCTCGGCGGGCGCACCGGCATCGGGGTCTACAAGGAGAGCTTCGTCGCGACGAAGAACGCGACCGGCACGACCCGGTCGTCGGCGCACGGGCTGCAGGCCTGGTTCAACGACGGGACGCACCAGGCGATGCTCGAGGTGTCGGCCCGCGGCCCCGCGCTCCCGGACTCCCTCGAGGCCGTGCGCGAGAGCATGAGCCGGGCCGAGATGGAGGCCGCCGCGCGCGCCGTCTTCGCCGCGTTCGCCGACGTGTTCTGACCGCGGGCGGCCCGGGACCCGACCGGTCTTATATAACTGTACGTTTGTATAGTTGACATTTGCGCGGGCGGGGGGAGACTGGGCCGGTGGGGCGCCGCGGCGCCCCGCCGGAGGCCCCCCCCCATGAGCGCCCGGCTCCTCGCCCTCCTCGTCGCCGCCGTCGCGGCGGCCGCCCTCGGCTTCGGCTGGCTCGTCACCGCCGGCGCGGCCGCGCCGCCGCGCGACGACCCGCGCGCGCACCTCCCCGCGCGCCCCGCGCCGACCGACCATGCGGCGTTCTTCCCGACGCCGTTCGCCGACGGCCCCGCCGTCACCGCGGCGTGCCTGCGCTGCCACGAGGGCGCCGCCGACGAGGTGCGGGCGACGACCCACTGGACGTGGGAGGGCGCCCACGCGCAGGACCCCGCGACGGGGGAGACGGTCGCGCTCGGCAAGCGGCGCGGCCTCAACAACTTCTGCATCGGCGTCGCCGCCAACTGGCCGCGCTGCACGTCGTGCCACGCGGGCTACGGCTGGAAGGACGACGGCTTCCTCGCGCGCGCGCGCCCGACGGACGTGGACTGCCTCGTCTGCCACGACACGTCCGGGCTGTACCAGAAGGACCCGGCGGGCGCCGGGGCCCCGGCGAAGGGCACCGAACTGCTCGCGGTCGCGCGCAGCGTCGGCCGGTCGAGCCGCGAGACGTGCGGCGCCTGCCACTTCAAGGGCGGCGGCGGCGACGGCGTCAAACACGGCGACCTCGACGAGACGATGACGTTCCCCGCCGCGCGCGTGGACGTCCACATGGGCCGGCACGGCCTGCGGTGCGCCGACTGCCACCGGACCGAGCACCACCGCGTCGCGGGGCGCCTGCTGCCCCCCACCGAGGACGCGGCGACCCGCGTGCGCTGCACGGACTGCCACGTCGCGCGCCCCCACGGCGACGCGCGGCTCGACGCGCACACGACGACGGTCGCGTGCGAGACGTGCCACATCCCGCGGTTCGCCGCGGAGACGCCCACCAAGCTGTTCTGGGACTGGTCCAAGGCCGGCCGCGACGGCGACCCCGAGGCCGTCGCCGAGGCCCTCCGGCAGGAGGTCCTCGCGGGCGGCGACGCGGCGCGCCACGTCGCGCCGGAGGTCGTCGCGCTCCTGCGGCGCGTGGGCGACGACCCCGACCTGCACGTCCACTACGACAAGAAGAAGGGCCTGTTCCTCGTGGGCCGCCGGCAGGTGCCGGCCTACCGCTGGTACGACGGGACCACCGCCCGCCACGTCCCGGGCCAGCGCCACGACGGCGCGGAGCCGCTGCCGGTGAACGCCCCGCGAGGCGGCGTGCGCGACCCGCGGGCCCGCATCCACCCGTTCAAGGTGCACCGCGGGGTCCAGCCGTTCGACGCGAGGTCGCGCCACCTCCTGGTCCCGCACACGTTCGGGCCGGGCGGCTACTGGAGCGCGTTCGACTGGGAACGCGCGTTGCGCACCGGCGCGGAGGCGTCGGGCATCCCCTACAGCGGCGAGCACACCTGGATCGCGACGGAGATGTGGTGGCCGCAGGAGCACATGGTGGCGCCGAAGGCCGACGCGCTGCGATGCACCGACTGCCACGGCGAGGGCGGGCGGATGGACTGGCGCGCCCTCGGCTACCCGGGCGACCCCGCGGTCGCCGGCGGCCGCGACCAGGTCGGCGCGACGGGAGGTGCCCGATGAGGCGCCCCGTCGTCGTCCCCGCGGTCGTCCTCCTCGCCGCCGCCGCGGCGGCGTCGCTCGCGCGCCCGGCCCCCGCGCGCGCCGGCAGCCCGATGCACCCCGACGTGCGGCTCCTCGACGAGGCCGGCGACGGCGTGCTCGAGAGCGGCCGGCCCGTCTCGCCCGCGCGCACGTGCGGGCAGTGCCACGACGTCGAGTTCATCGAACGGCACGACTTCCACGCGACGCTCGGCGCCGACGAACGCAGGGCCCCGGGCACGGTCCCGGGGGGCCGACCGTGGGACACGAGCGCCGGCCCGTTCGGCCGGTGGGACCCCGCGGTCAACCGCCGGCTCGCGCTCGAGGACGACGCGCGGTTCGACCTCGGCGTGGCGGACTGGATCCGCACCGTCGGGCTGCGGCACGTCGGCGGCGGCCCCGCGCGGGTCGGCGCGGACGGCCGTCCCCTCGACGGCGAGGGCCCGCGCGTCGAGACCCACGCGCTCGCCCCGGCCACCGGCCGCGCCGCGCCCTGGGTCTGGGGCGCGTCGGGCACGGCCGCGCTCGACTGCGACCTCCGCCACGTCGCGGTCGCCCGCGCCGACCTCCGCCGCGAGACGCTCGCCGCCGGACGCTTCCGCTGGGCCGCCACCGCCACCCTCGTCGGGACCGGCCTCGTCGCCGCGGACGGCGACGGGTTCCGCTGGGTGCGGGCGGCGTTCACCCGGCACGGCACGGCGGACCGCGCGCGGCTCCCGCTCGGGCGCCCCACCGCGGCGGCCTGCGGCGCGTGCCACCTCGACCCTGACGCCGGCACCCGCGGCACGTTCGTCGCGCGGGACCCGCGCGCGGGCGGGCAGGTCGTCGCGCCGGGCCGCGTCGCCGACGCCGCGCTGAACCTCGCCGACAAGGACGCGCGGACGGAGCCGTTCGACGTCCACGCCGCGCGGCTGGTGGCCTGCACCGACTGCCACCACAGCCTCAACGACCCGGCGCGGTTCGAGGAGGCGCCGGGCAGCCGCCCGCGCCACCTCGCCTACGACGCGCGCCGGCTCTCCGTCGGCGAGTTCGTCCGCACGCCGAGCCACGACCTCGCGAAGGGCACGTCGTCGCGCCCCCACGCGGCGGAGGGCCTCGACGGGACGGCGCGGCGCTGCGAGGCGTGCCACGACGTCGCCGACGACCACGGGCGCTGGCTCCCCGACGTCGGGCGGCACCTGCAGGCGCTCTCGTGCGAGGCCTGCCACGTCCCCCGCGTGCCGACGCCGTCGGTCGCGCAGACCGACTGGACCGTGCTCGACGACGCGGGCGGGCCGGTCGTCGCGCACCGCGGCGTCGACGGCGCGATCGACGACCCGGCCGCGCTCGTGACGGGCTACGAGCCCGTGCTCCTGCCCCGCCGCGACGCGGACGGCCGGGCGCGGTACGTCCCCCACGCGCTCTCGACGACGTGGACGTGGCTCGGCGGCGTGCCGGAGCGCCCCGTGCGCCCGTTCGACCTGCGGGCCGCGTGGTTCGGCGCCGACGGCGCCCCCCACCCCGACGTCGTCGCCGCCCTCGACACCGATCGCGACGGCCGGCTCGCGGCGGCCGAACGGGCCCTCGACACCCCCGCGAAGGTCGCGGCCGTGCGCGCGCGCCTCGAGGCCGTCGGCGTCGTCGCGCCGCGCATCGTCGGCACCGTCGAGCCCACCGGGCTCCACCACGGAATCGTCGGCCGCGGCGCCGTCCGGCGCTGCGAGACGTGCCACGCCCCCGACGGGCGG